>DASXGF010000243.1:0-3397 GCA_036489275.1 Myxococcaceae bacterium
GCGCGCTCCGGGTCCGCTTCTTCGTCCCCGAGCCGCAGCTGCCCCTGGTCCGCATCGGCGCACCAGTGAAGGTGACCTGCGACGGCTGTCCCCACCCGCTCGACGCACAGGTGAGCTTCGTCTCTCCCAAGCCCGAGTACACCCCGCCGGTGGTCTACGCCGGCGACGCCCGGAGCAAGCTGGTCTTCCTCGTCGAGGCACGCTCCCCTGCGCTGCAGGGTCTCCACCCCGGGCAGCCGCTCGACGTCCAGGTGGCGCGATGACCTCCGAAGCGCCACTGGCCATCGACGTCCGCGGGCTGCGCAAGTCGTTCGGTCCTCGCGCGGTGGTGCAGGGTCTCGATCTCCGCGTGGCCAAGGGGCAGATCTGCGGCTTTCTCGGCGCCAACGGCAGCGGGAAGACCACCACCCTCCGGATGCTTTGCGGCCTCCTCACGCCCGACGCCGGCGAGGGCACCTGCCTCGGGCTCGACGTCCGCAAGGACGCACCGCGCATCCGGCGGCGCGTGGGCTACATGACCCAGCGCTTCTCCTTCTACGAGGACCTCACCGTCCAGGAGAACCTCGACTTCGTCGCCCGCCTCTACGAGCTGCCCGACCGCGAGCGACGCATCGACGCCGTGCTCCAGCGCGCGGGGCTCGCCGACCGGCGCACCCAGCTCGCCGGCGAGCTCTCCGGCGGATGGAAGCAGCGACTCGCGCTCGCCGCCTGTGTCCTCCACGAGCCCGAGCTCCTCCTCCTCGACGAGCCCACCGCCGGCGTCGACCCGAAAGCCCGTCGCGAGTTCTGGGACCTCATCCACGTGCTGGCCACCGAGGGCATCACCGTCCTGGTGAGCACCCACTACATGGACGAGGCCGAGCGCTGCCACCGGATCGTCTACCTTTCGGGCGGCAGGCTGGTGGTGGAGGGTTCCGCGGCCGAGGTGGTCGCCCGCTCCCATCTGGTCACCTTCGTCGGGACCGGCGAGGACCTCAACGAGGCCGCCACCGCGCTCGAGCGCGCGCCGGGCGTCGAGGCGGTCGCGATGTTCGGCCAGACGCTCCGGGTCAGTGGGACTCACCGCGCCGCGTTCGAGCAGGCGCTCGAGCCCTGGCGCTCCCGGCCAGGACAGACCTGGGTCGAGGAGCCGCCGTCGCTCGAGGACGTGTTCATCCACTTGCTCTCGGATCGGAGGTTCGCCGGATGAACCTCTCGTTCCAGCGCTTCGTGGCCGTCCTGCGGAAGGAGCTCATCCAGGCGCGGCGAGACCGCTTCACCCTCGCCCTGATGATGGGAATGCCGCTGGTGCAGCTGTTCCTGTTCGGGTTCGCGATCAACACCGACCCGAAGCACCTGCCCACGGCCCTGGTCATGGCCGACTCCTCCCGCGCGTCTCGTTCCCTGGTCGAGGCGATGCGGGCCACCGAATACTTCGACATCTCGCAGCCCGTCTCCCCCGCAGACGCCGAGCGAGCCATGGCCCGAGGTGACGTGCTCTTCGTCCTCGAGCTCCCCGTCGACTTCGCCCGTCATGTCGAGCGGCGCGAGCATCCCGCCGTCCTGCTCGCCGCCGACGCCACCGATCCCACCGCGGTGAGCAGCGCCTTCGCCGCGGCCGCCGGCGTGGGCCAGGGCCTCCTCGCGCGCGACATTCCCGGCGCCGCGCCCCCGACGCTGCCGTTCGAGTGGCGGGTCCACCGCCGCTACAACCCCGAGGGCATCACCGCGTACAACATCGTCCCTGGGCTCATCGGCACGCTGCTGACCTTCACCCTGGTGGTCATCACCGCGCTGGCCGTCACCCGTGAGCGCGAGCGCGGAACGATGGAGAACCTCCTCGCGATGCCGGTGCGCCCGCTCGAGGTGATGCTCGGAAAGATCGTCCCGTACATCTTCCTCGGTTACGTCCAGGTGGTGCTGATCCTCGCCGCCGCGGTGCTCGTGTTCCGGGTCCCGGTCGAGGGCTCGGTGACACTGCTCCTCCTGGGCCTCGGGCTGTTCATCGCCGCGAACCTCGCCGTCGGCTTCACCTTCTCCACGCTCGCCCGGAACCAGCTGCAGGCGATGCAGATGGCGGTGTTCTTCATCCTCCCCTCGATCCTGCTCTCGGGCTTCATGTTCCCATTCGCCGGCATGCCGCAGTGGGCGCGGTTCATCGGCGAGGCGCTTCCCCTCACCCATGCACTCCGCCTCATCCGGGGCATCCTCCTCAAGGGCAACGGCACGCTGGACGTGCTTCCGCACCTCTGGCCGCTGGTCCTCTTCTCGGCCGTGGTGGGGACGCTCGCGATTCGCGGCTACCGGCAGACCCTCGACTAGACTCCAGCGTTCAAGAGCGCGCCCTGACCTCGCCCGGACCCGACGACACCTCCCTCGACCGTCTCTCGGTGCTCGACTGGATCGGGGTCGTGCTGGTCGCCGCCTCGGGGCTCGTGACCTTCGTGCTGCCGCTCTTCGTGGCGCCGATGTTCCGTCGCCTCTCCGAGTCCCTCGGATCCGCGCCACTTTCGACGGCCGGCACGCTGCTACAGGGCTGGACGCCGGTTGCCGTCGGGTTGGTCCCCCTGGCCCTCGTCGTCTATGCGCTGGTCGTCCGCCAGCGAGTCATGCGACGCCGGATGGTCCTCGTGCTCGCCTTCGCGCTCACCGTGCTGGCGAGCGGACTGCTCCTGGTCGCGCTCTACGGCACGCTCTTCAGCATCGCCGGCGCGGTCGCCGGATGACCGTACGAGAGGGCTTCCGACGTCAGACAACTCGCTGGCAGCTTCGATGGAAATTTCCGTTCAGTGGCAGGCAGGCCAGCGTCACCCGGTTGTCAAAGGGGGGCCAATCCGTTATCTGCCCTCCCGGGTTCGCTTGGCTCTCTGAAGAGGTTCCCCCCCACCGCTTCAGACGAGAGAGAGCGAGCTCGTCGTAGAAGGCCTGTGGCCCGGCGTCCGTCGCGGATTGCCGGGCTGCTTCTTTGCGGGCCTCTTCAGCCGAACCGCCGGGGCCTGGTGAGGGTCCGCCGGGTGAGACGGTCCCCTGAGCCATCAGCCGCGGCAAGCGGGCTCACCCGCCGAGGCCTCTGACGGACTGAAAGGTCGTCCCTGCGCCGTACCGGGGCCGCCGCCGCCGCGCGCGCGATCGGCCTGGCGTCGGGCACGGACCTCGCGAGGTGTCAGACACCTCGTCGCGGACACCTGGGCCTGGGACCTCCCGGAGCACGTCGACCCGTTGCTGGACGCTCAGCCGCTCGTGGCCCAACCGCGACGCGGGCACGGACCTCGTGAGGCCGCGGGAGGTGTCAGACACCTCGTCGCGGATACCTCGTCGCGGGGACACCTGGGCCTGGGAACCTCCTGGAGCACGTCGACCCGTTGCTGGGCGCTCGGCCGCTCGTGGCGCCTGCCCGCGTCGGGGAGGGAGGCGTCTC
>DASXGF010000261.1:0-13964 GCA_036489275.1 Myxococcaceae bacterium
ACCGGAGGGAGGCAATCCGCCTTCTGATGGAGGAGGGAATCGGCCGCGGGAACTCGGTCCTCGACCTCCACCTCCAGGTCATCCAGCAGGCGCAGCGGGAGATCGGCCGCCTCTGGGAGCAGAACACGATCAGCGTCGCCCAGGAGCACCAGGCGACCGCGGTGTCACAGCTCGCGCTGGCGCACCTCTACCAGCAGTCGATCCGCCGTCGCCCGGTGGGCAAGAGCGTCCTCATGGCCTGCGTGGAGGGCGAGCTGCACGACGTGGGCGCGAGGATCTGCGCCGACGTGCTGGACCTCCACGGGTTCGACGTGCGCTACCTCGGGGCAAACGTGCCCACCGACTGCCTGCTCAGCTTCGCGGAGCACACGCGGCCGCACCTCGTCGCGCTCAGCGTCACCCTCCCCGCCCACCTCCCCGCGGCGCGCGCGGCGCTCGATGCGCTGCGTGCCCGGACGAACGCGCCCCTCGCGGTCGGCGGACGCGCGCTCGACCTGCCCGGCGCTCGCGAGGCATGGGGAGAGGCGGCGATCTTCGGCGCCGACGCGCTCGACTTCCTGAAGGCTGCCCGCGCGGCGCTCGCGGTCCCCGGCTGAGCGAAGGTCAGCGCTCGCGCCGCCAGACCGAGATGGGAACCGACCCGTCGGAGCGCGCGGGAACCCGGTAGCTCAGGACGTCGCCGTGCAGCTCGTAGGCGCGGACCTGCGTCCGCCCACGCCAGTTGGGGAAGGTCGCGTCCTCGATGACGAAGGTGAGCGTTCCGGCCGCCGGGTCGACCCGGACCGTTCCATGGTGACAGCTCGTGCCGAGCGCCGCGGCCCGGAACTCGGCATCGGTCCCCAGTGCCTTCTCCGGCGAGGCGAAGTCGGGCCGCTCGGCCTTGAAGATGAGCAGCGCGTAGCGTCCCTGGGCGTCGATCATCAGCCGGCCGTCGGGATGGGCTCCGTAGTCCGGCGCGCGCGTTCCGTCCGGCAGGAGCTTGTCCGCCACCTCGAGGCGCCACGTCCCGGCCAGGGAGACCGGCTCGGGGCGGACCTCACCGGAGTGACACCCCGCCTCCAGCGCGCCCCAGAGGACGCAGGCCACGAGCACCGGAGCCCGCCTCACAGGAGCGCGCCTCCATCGACGTCGAGCACCGCTCCGGTGATCGAGGGGTTCGTCATCGCGAGCAGGTAGGCCTGGGCGACGTCACCGGCTGTCCCGGCCCGCCGGACGGGGAGCTGCGCCGCGGCCTTGGCCAGGGTCTCGGTTCGCCGCGCGCTTCCGGGCTCGCCCCAGGCGGAGGTGTCGGTGATCCCCGGGCTGACCACGTTGACCCGCCGGGGAGCGAGCTCCTTCGCCAGGTGCTTGCCGCTCGCCTCCACTGCGGCGTTGACGCTTCCCTTCAGGAGCGTGCCCACGCCGTACTTCCGGGAGAGCTGGCCCGAGGTGAGGGTGATGGAGGCGTTCGCCGCCAGGAGCGGAAGTGCGAGGCGGATGACCCGGAGCGCCGCGAACAGCTTCACCTCGAACGAGGAGAGGAGCGCGTCGCCGCCGAGTTCGGAGAGGCGGGGGCTTCCCTGGGGCGAACAGGCGGTGAAGACCAGGTGGTCGATCCAGTCGATCCGCGCCAGGGCGGCGGACACCTGATCGTCGTCCCGGGCGTCGACGGAGACTCCCGTGGCGCCCTCCGGCCCGCGGCCCGTCCTGCTCAGCCCGAGCACCCGTGCGCCGGAGCGCCCGGCCAGCTCCGCGACCGCGCGTCCGATTCCCGAGCTCGCTCCCACCACCACCACACGGCTTCCGTCCAGTTCCGCCATGGACAATCTCCTGTAACCTGACGATGAGGTTACAGACTGCCTCCGCCTGTGTAACCTGTCAAGAGGGTGTCAGGCGCGGCCGGACCCGCTAGTGTTCCGCCGGATGCAGACCGGCAAGGACAGGGAGGGGGAAGCAACGGACCGGGCCGGGTTCCGGTTCCGGGGCGGCCACCCCGCGCTCGACCTGACCGCGACCCTGCAGGGCCGGCTCAAGGAGAGCCCGCGCGAGCTGCTGGCGGAACCGGAGGACCTCGCTCGCTGGCTGGGCGCCGCGGGCCTCGCGCCGGAGGGCGTCGAATGCGACCCCGCCGCGGTCCGGCTGGCCCGGGAGCTCCGGGAGGCGATTCACCAGCTCGCCCATTCCCACCTGGCGGGGGCGAGGCCGCCCGACCGAGCCCGGCGGGTCCTGAACCAGGTGGCCCGTCGAGGCAGCGCCCCGAGACAGCTGACCGCCGAGGGGGAGGTCCACCTCGCCGGCGACGCGGTCCAGCGGCTGGCCTTCGTCGCCGACGAGGCCGTCGCCCTCCTCGGCGGCACGGACCGCGGCCGGCTCCGCAAGTGCGGGAACGAGGGCTGCGCCGTGCTCTTCGTCGACCTGTCCCGCTCCGGGGCCCGCCGCTGGTGCTCGATGGCCGCCTGCGGGAACCGGCACAAGGTCGCCGAGTTCAGGCGGCGGCAAACCTGACCGACATCGTCCCTGCCAGGAGCGGAGGAGTCAGCGACCGCCAGCGCCGCGGGCGGCAGCGTCGGCGAGCTCGCCCGGGAGCGGCGAGAGAGATGGGAGCGTCGCCACCGGGCTCACCCCCAGCTCCTCGGAGGAGATGCCGACCCGGTTGATCCAGTACGTCGAGAAGCCGAACCAGCCCGCCCCCGCCGCGTCCCAGCCGCCGTGGGCGACGAAGGCGACCCGTTCCTTCGGCAGCCGGAAGGCCTCCACCGCCAGCTGGTACGCCCGCGGGTCCGGCTTGTAGCTCCGGACCGCGTCGGTGCTCAGGGGCGCATCCATCAGCCGGTCGAGCCCGGTCCGGCGCGCGATGGCGCCCAGCATCCCGGGCGTGAAGTTGGAGAGGAAGGCCAGCTTCAGCCCCGCGGCGCGAAGCTGCGTGAGGACGGTCGCCGCCTCGGGCCACGTCGGAAGCTGCACCAGCGTGTCGAGGTACTCGCGCCGGGCCGCCGCCGACGGCGACAGCTTGAGCGCCGCGGCCGCGAAGCCGAACGCGTCGGCGCTCACCGCCTCGAAGTCGCGGTAGTGACCCCCCAGGACCCGGAGCCAGCTGTACTCGAACAGCCGCGTCCGCCAGAGCTCCTCGAACCGCGCGCCCTGTCCGGGGAAGAGCCGCTCCGCCATGGCCGGCAGCGCCCGGAAGTCCAGGAGGGTGAAGGCGTCGAACGCCACGCCCCCGATCGGGCCCGCCGCCCGTTCGGCCGCGCTCGCCCGGCTGCCCGTTCCCGGCCCGGCTCCGAGCACGAGCCCGGCCGCGGCCAGGCCTCCGACGCAGTTCAGAAACTCCCGACGACCGGTCGACATCGAACGCCTCCTCCGGGCCCGCTGGATCGCGGGCTGCCCGTAGAGTCACGCCGGCCCCGAGCGCGCGATAGTTCGTTCTCGTCTAGACTCCATGCATTTCCGCATGACGGCGCTCGACTGGGATGATCTGCGGTACCTGCTCGCGCTCTCCCGCCACGGGACGCTCACCGGCGCAGCGGCGGTCCTGGGCGTGACGCAGCCGACGGTGGGCCGGCGCCTGGCGGCGCTGGAACGACAGCTCCGGGCGAGGCTCTTCCGCAGTACGCCCCAGGGCGCCGAGCTCTCCCCCGTCGGTGAGGCGCTGGTCCGGCGGGCAATCCGGATGGAGGCCGAGGCGCTCGAGGCGACACGGCTGGCCAGCGGGCGCGACGCGGGGGTCACCGGACGGCTGACCCTCACCGCATCCGAGTGGCTCGTCGCCCGGGTCCTCGGCCCCGGGCTCGGTGGCCTGCTCCGGGCGCACCCCGGGCTCCGGGTCGACCTCGTCGCCAGTGCCCGCTGGGCCAACCTCGCCCGCGGCGAGGCGGACATCGCCCTCCGTCCGGCGGCCTTCCAGCAGCAGGCGGTCTTCCAGCGCGAGGTGGCCCGCCTCGGGTACGGGCTCTACGCCGCCCGCGACTACCTGCGCACGCGCGGGCGACCGGACTTCGCGCGCCGGTGCCAGGGCCACGCCCTCCTCACCATGGACGAGGACGTGCCCACCGCGGACGGTCCGTGGCTCCAGGAGCTGGTGGGCGAGGCGGCCGTCGTGGCCCGCACCAACGGGCGGGAGGGGCTCGCGGCGATGGCTGCCGCCGGCCTCGGGCTGGCCTGCCTTCCCCGCCTCGTCGGAGATGCCCTGCCCGCCCTCGAGCGGCTGGCACCTCCGGTGCCTCCCCCCGAGCGGCGCCTCTGGCTCGGGGTTCACCGCGACGTGCGGAACCTGGCGCGCGTCCGGGCGGCGGTCACCCACCTCACGGGCCTGCTCCGGGACCTCCAGGCCGCGCTGCTCGGCGCGGGCACGGCCTGACGCTCACCCGGGCTCGATTCCGAGGCGCGCCTCAACCGCGCGATGCCCGTCGAGCTCGGGGAGCACCTGGTCGGACGACCAGCCGGCGCCTCGACCTCATCCGAGCTCGACGCCGAGCCGCGCCTCGAACGCCCGCAGGTGCCGGTCGATCTCCTCGGCGGTGGTGAGCTTCATCGCCTCTTCGAGCGCCCGTACCGCGTTCGCCCGCGAGCAACGGCGGACCAGCTCCTTCATGCCCGGGATCTGCCCCGCGGGCATCGACAGCTCGTCCAGGCCCATGGCCAGCAGCACCAGCGTGAAGCGCAGATCCCCGGCCATCTCCCCGCACATCGAGACCGGGATGCCCGCCGCCCGCGCGGCATCGGCGATGGCCTGGAGCGACCTGAGCACCGACAGGTGCAGCGGCTTGTAGAGGTACGCGACGTCTCGGTTCTGGCGGTCGATGGCCAGCGTGTACTGGATGAGGTCGTTGGTCCCGATGCTGAAGAAGTCCGCCTCCTGGGCCAGCCGGTCGGCGATCCACGCCGAGCTCGGCGTCTCGACCATGATTCCCACCGGGAACCGGCCGCTCATCGGCACGCCCTCGCGCGACAGCTCCGAGCGGCAGTGCTCCAGCTCGCTCCGTGCCTCCCGCAGCTCGGCGACTCCGGAGATGAGCGGAAACATCACGCGGAGATTGCCGTGCACGCTCGCCCGGAGCAGCGCGCGCAGCTGGGCGCGGAACATCTCCCGCTGGCGGAGCGAGTAGCGGATCGCCCGGAGGCCCATGGCCGGGTTCGGCTCGCGCTCGGCCTTCCGGAAGCCGGGCATCTTGTCGCCGCCCAGGTCGACGGTGCGGATGGTCACCGGCCGCCCGCCGAGCTTCTCCAGCACGCTGCGGTAGGCGAGGTAGTGCTCCTCCTCGGTCGGCGCATCGAGCCGGTCGAGGAAGAGGAACTCGGTCCGGTACAGGCCGATCCCCTCGGCCCCCGCGGCGAGCAGCTCGGGGATCTCCTCGAGAAACTCCATGTTCCCGTGGATCCGGACCCGGAAGCCGTCGGTGGTGACCGCCGGCAGCTGCGCCGCCTGGAGCGCCTCCCGCCCGCGGGCCAGCAGCTTCTCGAGATCCGAGCGGATGTCGCTCAGGGTCCCCGCCGGAGGGTTCACCCACAGGGTGCCCCGCGAGCCGTCCACCGCGACGATGTCCCCCGGGGAGATCTGCTCCGAGACCCGTCCGGCGCCCACCACCGCCGGAGTGCTCCGCGCCCGGGCCACGATGGCGGTGTGGCTGGTGGAGCCGCCGACGTCGGTGACGAAGGCCGCCACCCGCCCCGTCCGGGCGAGCATGGCCGCGTCGGCGGGCGAGAGGTCGTGGGCGACGATGACCGCGCCCTCGGGAACCTCCTCCTCCACGTCCACCACCTGCCCGAGGAGATTCCGCACCACCCGGTCGGCGATGAAGTCCACGTCCGCCCGCCGCTCGCGGAAGTACTCGTCGGGGATCTCGTCGAAGAGGTGCTTGATCTTCCGGGTCACCCGGCGGACCGCCCACTCGGCGTTGATCTGCTCGGCGGAGATGAGCTTCTTCACCTCGTCGACCAGCATCGGGTCGCGGAGCATCAACCGGTGCGCCTCGAGGATGAGCGCGTGGTCCTTGCCGTCGCTCTGCTCCAGCCGGGACTTCAGCTCGATCAGCTGGTGCTCGGAGAGGTCGATGGCGGTCTTGAACCGCAGCAGCTCCCGCTCCACCTCCTGGGCGGCGAGCTTCATCTTCGGCGTCCGCACCCGGCGGCGGTCGAGCACGAACGCGCGCCCCACCGCCATCCCGGGGCTGGCGCCGATGGCCTGCAGCTTGAGGCTGATCGCCTGGGTGCTCACCGGGCCACCCTCACTGCGCCTCCCCGAAGCGGTTGGCGATGAGCTCGCCGATCTCCCGGATGCAGTCCGCCGCGCCCGGCCCCACCGCGGAGACGGTCAGCACCTGCCCCTGGGCGGCCGCGAGCATCAGGACCCCCATGATGGACTTCCCGTTGACCTCCTCGGAATCGGTCTTCAGGCTGACGTCGCACTTGCAGCGGTTGGCCAGCTGAACCAGCTGGGCTGCCGCCCGGGCGTGGAGGCCCAGCTGGTTGATGATGGTGAACTCGGCCTCCGCGGTCTCCGACGACATCAACTCTCCCCATGCATTCTACAGCCAGGCCCCGAGGCACCCGGCGAGCAACGCCGCCATGGCGGTCAACACCGCCGTTGGAACCTTCCTGGCGACCAGAACGTAGCTGAGCGCCCCCAGGGCGAGACAACCTCCGGCGAGCAGCCACCCCCCGACGCCCCCCTGTTGCGACCCGAACGTGAAGGCGAGGTAGGCAGCGGCCGCCCCTGCGCTGGCGGCCGCCACCGCCCGGAGGCGCGCCCCCCGCGTCGGCAGACGGGCCCGCGCCACCGCCTCCACCAGCCGGTCGCCGAGCTGGAGCCCCATCCGGAAGAGCCAGGCCCGCAGCGTGAGGTGGACGACGTTGTAGAGGACGAGGAAGAGCACCGCGGCCCACGCCCCCAGCCAGGGGACCAGCGCCGCGCAGAGGGCCCCGGCCGCCGGCCGGAGCGAGAGCCAGAAGAAGCCGTCACCCAGCGCGGCGAGCGGCCCCATCAGCGCGCCCTTGAACTCGTTGACCCGGCGCGGGTCCTCCTCGCCGGCCGCGATGCGCTCCTCGTGGTAGAGCACCCCACCCACGATGGCCGCCGCCACGTAGGGGTGGGTGTTGAAGAAGGTCAGGTGGCGCTGCACCGCCTCCCGCCGCCGCTCCGGGTCCGGATAGAGCACCTCGAGCGCGGGGTAGAGGGCGTAGACCAGCCCGAGGTTCTGCATCCCCTTGGGGTTCCAGCTGGCCTGCAGCAGGAGCGAGCGCAGGAAGACCCGCAGCTCCACCGATTTCGGCAGATGCGTCCCGGGCCCGATCATCCGTCCACCCAGGCCATCACCAGCACGGCGCCCGTCATGACCGCGCCCCCGAGCAGCCCCCAGGCGGCGGCGCTGCGCGCGTGAGAGCCACGGGCGGCGATCGCCGCGGCCACCGAGGCCATGGCCGGGAAGGCCCAGGCGAGCCCCCGGAGCACCACCAGCGGGACGTGCGAGAGGTAGGTGCCGATCCACAGCCCAAGGGCGGCGCAGACCGTGTTGAGCGCGAAGTAGACCAGGGCATAGGGCCAGATGCCCCAGAGGTTCTGCCGGACGGCCCGCTCCAGCTCACCGTGCTCGGCGAGCTCGAGGCCGTGGGCGCTGAGCCCCGCGGCGTGGGCCTCCATCCGCCGGTCCACCCACCGCCCGAAGAGGCCGAGGCCGGAGAAGAGGAGCAGGCACAGGCTCCAGATGGCGGGCGTTCCCCCGCCTCCGGTCTGGGCGGCCATCATCGCGGCGGCCGCGGTGGTCCCGCTGGCGGCGAGGGTGTCGTTCTCCGGGAGCGCCGCCCCGAGCGAGGCGGTGCCCAGGTAGAACAGCTCGAGGATCATCCCCAGGTAGAGGCCGGTCTGCAGCTGTCCCAGGAGCAGCCCCATGCCGGTGGCGGCCACCAGGGGGCGGCTGAACATGGCCTGCAGGAAGGCGCGACGCTCGAGGCTCACCAGCGCGCCCCAGGCCCCCGCCAGTGCGACGTGGCCCCAGCCGACGTGCATGGGCGCGGTGTCTAGCCCTTCCCGAAGCGCTCCACCATCTCGGAGAAGGTGACCGGTCGCTCGGACGGCACGCCCCGGGCCTCGATGTCCCAGCCGTCCTCGTGGAGCCGCTTCAGCTGCTCCATCTCCTCGGCGTTGAGGAACACCGAAATGGAGACCGCCTTGCGCATCGGACCGTGGTGGACGTTCCCGAGATTGACCCGGGTCTGGGGCAGGCCGAGCTTCCGGGCCTCGACCAGTGCCTGGATGTCACGGAGGAGGAGGAGGGTCTTGACCTTGTCGGCGGCGTAGGGGGCGAAGGGGGTGTCGTGGAGCGGGAGGATGTCCACCTCGAGCTCGGGCGGGACCGCCAGCCCCATGGCGACCTTCATCAGGGGGCTGTGCGCGGCCTCGTCGTCGGCGACGACCACCCGCGCGACCTTGAGCCCCGGAAGCCAGGCCTCGACCACCTGTCCGTGGATGAGCCGGTTGTCGATGCGCAGGAAGGAGATCACGTGGGCTCTGGGGCCTCCGACGCGGGGCGGACGGTACCGATCCGCCCTGACGGCCTTCTCAGGACGACGTGACGTGTCGCCCAGCGGCCGCGTCGCGGACCAGCTCCGAGGCGAAGCGGATGTTGCGCTGGGCGTACGTGTAGAGCGACTGGGCGAGCTCGTGCAGCGGCAGGGGCTCCTTCCGGAGCGAGGCCGCCTTCATGAGCATCGGGAGATTGACCCCGGCCAGGACCTCGACGTTTGCCTTCTGGCAGAGGAGCAGCGACTCCTTGCACGGCGTGCCTCCGAAGAGGTCGGCCAGCACCAGCACGCCCTCGCCGTGATCGAGCTCCTTCACCGCGGAGCGCATCTGCGCACGAATGGACTCCGGCGAGGCCCCCGGCTCGATGCTGACCGTGGCCACCTCCGGCAACGCTCCCATGATCTGTTCGGCGGTCGCCACCAGCTCCTGCGCCAGACGACCATGGGCTGCGATCACGAGCCCGACCATGTTCACACCTCTCTGCAGTCCGCCGCGGCTCCCTACTCCCACGTTGCCGTGGGCTGCAACCATTCGACACGCGCCGCGCACCGGATCTTCACGCGCCACCTCACAATAAGACGGAGATCGGGGGTGGGCCAGCAGGCGTCCACCGAGACCTGTGGGTCGGAACGACCCTCGGCGCTTCTCGAACCCAGTAACAAGCCTGGAGCACCGCCCCGTCCGAGCTTGCTCGCCTACTCCTTCTCGATGTCGCGGTGCTGGAGCTGGACGCCGGGGCGCCCGGCACCGAGCCGCTGGGCGAGCGCTGCGGCCACCGCGACGCTCCGGTGCTTTCCGCCCGTGCACCCGAGGGCGACGGTCAGGTAGGCCTTCCCCTCCCGCTGGTAACGGGGGAACAGGAACTGCGCCAGGTCCACGACCCGGTTCATGAAGTCCTGGGTCTCGGAGCGCTCCAGGACGTAGCTGGCCACCCGGGGGTCCTCGCCGGTCAGCGCCTTCAGCTCGGGGACGAAGTAGGGGTTGGGGAGGAACCGCAGGTCGAAGACCAGATCCGCCTGGGGCGGCACGCCGTACCGGTAGCCGAAGGAGATGACGGTCAGGCTGGGCACCGCGGCCCCGGATTCCCCGAATCGGGCCGTCATCAGGCGCTTCAGGTCGTGGACGTTGAGCTGGGAGGTGTCGATGACCTGGTCGGCGAGGTCCCGGAGGTCGCCGAGGAGCTCCCGCTCGCGGGCGATGCCCGCCGGGACGCTCTCGTCCGAGGCGAGCGGGTGCCGTCGGCGGGTCTCGGAGTAGCGGCGCACGAGGCTCTCGTCCGAGGCGTCGAGGAAGACCATCTCGACGTGGTGCCCCTCGGCGCGGAGCCGGGCGATGATCCCCGGGGCCTTGCGGAGCATCTCTCCCTCGCGGGCGTCGATGACCAGGCCGAGGCGGGTGTCCGGCTGGGCCAGCTCGGCGAGCCCGGTGAGCTGCGGCAGGAGCACCACCGGGAGGTTGTCGATGCAGAAGTAGCCCGCGTCCTCGAGCGCCCGCACCGCGGTGGATTTCCCGGACCCCGAGACGCCGGTGAGGATGACGATGCGCCGGCGCTCGTTCGCCGGGGCCTCCATCACTCCACCTCCTCGCCCAGGGTCCTCCGCATGGCGCCCTCGGCGATGGCGCGGTTGAGCTGCTCGGCGAACTCCTTGGCGCTGTGGTGGCCCTGCAATTTCAGCAAGTGGTTCCGGGCGGCGACCTCGACCAGGGTGGTGATGTTGCGGCCGGGCCGGACGGGGATGGTGGAGAGCGGGAGGTCGACGCCGACCACGTTGAAGAACCTCTCCTCGACGCCCAGCCGATCGTACTCACGGTGGGGGTCCCACTCGACGAGCTCGATGACCAGCTCGATCTTCTTCCGGTCCCGCACCGCGGCGACGCCGAAGAGGTCCTTGATGTTGATGATCCCGAGGCCCCGGATCTCCATGTGGTGCTTGATGATCGGGTTGCCGGATCCGTAGACCGTGTCCTGCTTGCGGCGGGTGACCTCGACGATGTCGTCCGCCACCAGCCGGTGCCCGCGGGTGACGAGGTCGAGGGCAATCTCGCTCTTGCCAATGCCGGACTTGCCGAGGAGGAGGATCCCCACGCCGATGACGTCCATCAGCACGCCGTGGAGGCTGGCGGACTCGGTGAGTGCCTCGTCGAGGAACGACGTGACCTGCTGGATGAAGGTGGAAGAGAGCAGCGGGGTCTTCATCAGCGCCAGCTGCGCCGAGCTGCAGGCGTCCACCAGCGGCCGCGGAATCGGCAGGTCCTTGGTGACCACCACGCAGGCCAGGTCACTGTCGCTGAGCTTCTTGAGGGCCTCGCGCTGCGTCCCCTCGTCGAGGGTGTTGAGGTAGGAGATCTCGGTGTTGCCGAACACCTGGACCCGCTCGGGGTGCAGGTGCTCGGTGAACCCCGCCAGCGCGAGCCCGGGCTTCTGGATCCGCGAGCTGGTGATGATGCGGCCGAGCCCCTCCGCCCCGGTCACCAGGGTCAGCTGAAGCCCGTAGTCCTGGTCCTCCAGCAACCGCGCAATCTTGATCGAGCCCATCGACGGAAGCCGTTGATGTATCACGGGGCTCCCCCTCGTGCCGCCCGACGAACACCCTTCCACGGCCGACGACACGCGGCTCGCGTGGTGGCTGCTGCTCGCGGCGCTGGCGGCCGGGGCGGCGCTGCGTGGCTGGCTGGCCCTGACCGACGCGGGGATCGCCTGGCCCGACGAGATCTACCAGTCGCTCGAGCCGGCGCACCGGCTGGTGTGGGGTCGTGGCTGGGTGGCGCACGAGTACCGTGATGGGCTGCGCAGCTGGGCGCTGCCGGGGCTCGTCGCCGGTCTGCTCGAGGTGTTCCGCGCGCTCGGGTTGTCGCGCCCGGCCGGTTACGTCCCGGCGGCCAAGCTGGTCTTCGCCGCGGTGGGCGTCGTCACCGCGTGGGCCACCGCGCGACTCGCACGCCGGATGGGCGCGGGGCCCCTCGAGTCCGCCGCTGCTGGAGCGCTCTGGGCCCTGGCCGCGCCCGCCATCTACTTCGCCCCCCGCGGCCTCTCCGAGCCGCTCTCGGCGCTGCCGGTGACGCTCGGGCTCGCCTGGGCGCTCCCGGCCGACGCGTCCCGCAGAGATCGGGTGGTCGGCGCATCGCTGCTCGGGGTCGCGGTGCTGCTCCGCCTCCAGGACGCGCTGATCTGCCTGACCCTGGTGGGCGCGTGGCTCGCGCGGCGGCGATGGCGCGAGGCGGCCGAGGTCACGGTCGTGCTGCTCGGCTGGGCGCTGGTGCTCGGCCTCCTCGACCGGCTGACCTGGGGAGGCTGGTTCCACTCCGCCCTCTCCTACTGGCGCTACAACTGGGTACAGGGCCGCGGCGAGCTCTTCGGCACCTCACCGCCGGGCTTCTACTTGAAAGCGCTCTGGACCTCGATGCCGCTGGTCACGGCGCTGATGGTCCCGGCCGGGCTGCTGGGAGCGCTGCGGGCGCCGGCGCTCGCGGCGACGGTCGCGGTGGTCCTCGGCGTGCACAGCGCCATCCCTCACAAGGAGCTGCGCTTCATCCTGCCCGTGCTCCCCGCGGCGATGGCGCTGGCCGCCGTCGGCCTCGGCTGGGCGGCGAGCCGCGTCGACCGGCGAATCCTCGTCGGGCTCGCGCTGCTCGTGGCCGTGGTGTCCGCTGCCCGGTTCCACAGGCTGACCTTCGGCGATCTCGGAGCCTACGAGGGGCAGCGTGACCGGGTGAGCGCCTACGACGACTTCGGCCCGGTGAACCGGCTGCTCCTCGTGGCCAGCGAGCTGCCGGAGCTGTGCGGGCTCAAGGTCGAGGCCACGCACATCGCCTGGACCGGCGGGTACACCTACTTCCATCGGGACGCGCCGATGTACTCGCACCAGGGGCCGCCGAGGTCCTCGCGGCACTACGACGTCGTGCTCACGGCCGCGTACGCCGTCCCGCCGCAGGTCGTGATCGCACGCGACGGCCCGGTCGTGCTGGCGCGGCTCTTCGACGGGCCGTGCCTGCCGGACCCCCGCTACCGCCCGGATCTCCCCTGACCTTCACAGGGCGTGGGTGCTCAGGGCCCCGCGGGCAGCAGGCGCAGGTCGTAGGTGACGGTCACCGCGTCGCCGACCTTGATCTCGGCGAACACGACCTTGGTCGGCTTCACCACGATGCCGTGGTCGGCGAGGACCACCGACGACCGACCGCGGGCGTGCAGCCCCGTGCCGTCGCGGAGCACGCGGGTGATCTCCTTCCGCTCGCGGGCCACCCCGTGCAGCGTCCAGCGCACGTCGAGCTCGACCCGCACCGGCTTTCCAGCGTCGAGCAGCGACAGCTCGTCGAGCGGGCGCGCGCCGAGGATCTCCATCCGTATCTCCGGAAAGGCCACCGAGTCCGGGCCGCTCGCCGGAAGCCGGTCGTGGTCGTCGCAGGCGTGGTCCCCGGGGAAGCGACTGCCGGCCGCGTAGTCGATCCCGAGCGCCTCCCGCATGTGGCAGTCGCGCGTGCCACCGTCGCCGCGAAGCCCGGCGAGGGGCACCACCACGGAGCCCCCGCCCGAGGCGAGCGTGGTCGGATCCAGCGTCACCTCGCCGCGGACGTCCTGCGCGGTCACGGTGTGCGTCCCGAGGCTGTAGACCACCACCGCCTCGGCCTTGCTCCCCTCGGCCGGTGGAGCGACCCGGTAGGTCCGCGCATGGGCGAACGCCGGGACCGGGAGCAGCAGCGTCACGAGCAGCCAGCGCGCGAGGCGGCTGGACGCGCCGGGTGTGCCGCAGGAGGTGGCCTCCGCGACGATGCCGCGGCGAGTTACGTGCGTCGGCGTTGTCATCGCGCGTGAAGCGCGGGCAGAGTTCCCGCCATGTCCGACTGCGTGTTCTGCAAGATCCGGGATGGGCAGATCCCCGCCAAGCTCGTGATGCGCGACGACCGGTGCATTGCCTTCGAGGACATCAATCCGCAGGCACCGGTGCATGTGCTCTTCGTTCCCCTCGAGCACATCCCCTCGAACAACGCCGTGACCCCCGAGCACCGGGAGCTGGTGGGCCACCTGGCGCTCACGGCCTCGCGGGTGGCCGCGGAGCGGGGCATCGCCGAGACGGGGTACCGGCTGGTCATGAACAGCGGGCCCGATGCCTGCCAGAACGTCTTCCATCTGCACCTCCATCTGCTCGGCGGGCGGCAGCTCAAGGGGCCCATGGGCTGATCCCTCAAAGATGTCATTCGCTTGCATCAGGTGATGCCAGGGCTTTGAAGTTCATCCGGGTGGCTTCTCCCAAGTCATTGGAATTGCTCTCACTCGATTTGGCGACTCCCTTGCTACAGGCGGCGGGGATGAAACGCCCCGGCGGCGCCGGGGCCAGCAAGGGAGAGGATCATGGGCAGCCCCGAAATCGCGACCTGGACCAACGGCGAGCACGCGGGCGCCACGGTCGTGCGTGGTGCCGACGCGCGTCGGGCCCTCCGCGAGGCCGGACTCCGGGTGACGGAACAGCGC
>DASXGF010000324.1:0-4232 GCA_036489275.1 Myxococcaceae bacterium
ACTCTCTCCGGGGCCTCTGACGCACCGGAGGCGATCGCTCACCGGAAGGGTTGACCCTCCGGGCATATCCGAAGCAGGGTGCCGCCCCGCACATGCTCGAGCCCGCGCAGGCCCTTCGCCGACTTCAGGAAGGCAACGCCCGCTTCGTCAACAACCTCCGTGCCGACGCGCTGGCCTCTCCCGTCCGCCGTGCGGAAGTGGCCGACAACCACCGCCCGTTCGCGGTCATCCTCGGCTGCTCCGACGCGCGTGTGCCGGCGGAGATCGTCTTCGACCAGGGGCTCGGCGACCTGTTCGTCATCCGCGTGGCCGGCAACATCGTGGCCCCGTCGCAGATCGGAAGCATCGAGTTCGCGGTGGAGCGCTTCGGGGTCCAGCTGGTGGTGGTGCTCGGGCACAGCCGGTGCGGCGCGATCGACGCCACGCTCGAGGCGCTCACCCGGCCCGGTCAGGCCTACAGCCCGGGGCTGCGCTCCATCGTCGATCGGGTCCGACCTTCCATCGAGGGCCTTCTCCAGACCGAGCTGGCCCAGGATCGCTCCCGGCTGTGGCAGGAAGCGGTGCGGGCCAACATCCGGGCGTCGGTGAACCAGCTGCGGCACGGCTCGGAGCTGCTGGAGCGGCTGGTGCTCGCTGGACGGCTGAAGGTCTCCGGCGCGGAGTACGCCCTCGACTCGGGCGAGGTCGCGTTCATCGACTGATTGATTCCGGCCGCTCCGCTCAGAAACTTCCGACGGCGTGGACCCCCACCTGACCCTTCATCGGGGCGATGAGCACGAAGAGCTGCGGACCGGGAGGCGCGCCGCGACCGGAGCGGTGTGGCTTCACCACCGCAAGGTGATCCAGCAGGCCCCCCAGGAAGGGTCCGGGCTCCGAGACGACCGATGTCGAGATCGAGGGATGCGGGAGCGTCGTCGGCGCCTCTCCGGCGGGCAGCACGAGGAAGACCGCGCCCTTGGGTAGCTGGCTCGCCACCTCGAGCGGGGGCGGGGAGGCGAGCACCGTCGCGGCCACGGTGAGAGCGACCAGCATGGGCGCTGAACGCTTCAAGAAGCGCGCCCCGCGGATCCGAAGAAGGTGATGGCGCGCCCCGGACCCGCCCCGAAGACTGGCCGGATCATGCATGCCTTGCGCCCATCCCTCGCGCTGGTCCTCGCTCTGCTCGTTGCGCCGGAGCTTCACGCGGCGGAGCAGTCCACGCCGACCCTCTTCGAGCCCGGACTGGTCTCGACCGGATTCGACGACGCCCACGTGAGCTTCTCGCCGGACGGGCAGACGCTCTACTTCCTGCGGGACTCGCCCGATTTCGCCCACTGGACCGTGCTCGTCTCGCGCCGCGCCGGTGGACGCTGGGGTCCGGCGGAGGTGGCCCCCTTCAGCGGTCGGTGGAACGACGGCGACGTCACCATCACCCGCGATGGCCGACGGATGTTCTTCATCTCCAATCGGCCGGTGACCGGCGACACGCCGCGCCCGGACACGGAGATCTGGACGATGGAGCGGATCGCCTCGGGGTGGGGTCCGCCTCGGCACGTGGCCGAGCTCTCCAGCCCCGGCGACGAGTGGTTCCCGACGATGACGGACGACGGCACCCTCTTCTTCGGCTCGGAGCGGCCGGGCGGAAAGGGGAAGTGCGACCTGTGGCAGGCGCGCTGGCAGGGCGACCACTTCGGGCCGCCCGAGAACCTCGGGGAGCCGATCAACACCGCCGACCAGGAGATCGAGCCGTGGATCTCCCCGGACGGGCGGATGCTGATCTTCAGCGCCAAGGGACGGCGCGAAGGCCGGGGGGACTACGACCTCTTCGTCAGCTTCCGCTGCGGAGGGCGCTGGACCGAGCCGCGCCCGCTCGGGGCCGGCGTGAACTCGGCGGGGTGGGACTTCGGGCCGCGGTTCTCGCCCGACGGAAGGACGTTCTTCTTCACCAGCAACCGGAGCGACTGGCCCGTGTCGCGTCCCCGACCGCTGACCGCCCAGGAGCTGGAGAAGGTGCTCTCCTCGCCGGGGAACGGGCTGCGCGACGTCTACCAGGTGCCGGCCGCCGCGCTGGATCTGAAGTCTCCGTGCCCCGAGGCGCGCTAAGACCCCGGGGGCGATGGGTGATCCGGTCCTGGTGGTGATGGGCCCGGCGGGGTCCGGCAAGTCGACCCTCGGCGTCGCGTTGGCGGCCGAGCTCGACCTGCCGTTCCTCGAGGGCGACGCGCTGTACTCGGCGGAGAGCGTGGCGAAGATGCGGGCGGGACATCCGCTGGACGACGCGGACCGGGCCCCGTGGCTCGCGCGGAACCGAGGCTGGATCGACGCGCGGCTCGAGGCAGGCGAGGGTGGCGTGGTGGCCTGCTCGGCGCTGCGACGCGCGTACCGCGACGTGCTGGTCAGCGGTCATCCGGACCGGGTCCGGCTCGTCGCGCTCGAGGCGACGCCGGCCCTCCTCGCCGCCCGGGTCGCCGCGCGCACCGGCCACTTCCTCCCTGCGAGCCTTCTCGACAGCCAGGTGGCGACGTTCGAGCCGCCGGGCGACGAGGAGCGTCCGATCCGGATCTCCGCGGAGTGGCCGGTCGGGCGGGCCGTCTCCGAGGTGCTCCGCGGGCTCGGTCTCGAGCGGCCTGCAGCGAGCGGCTGAACGCGACGCTGGCCTGGTCGCGCCTCCGGTGGGAGGCTCCCGCGCCCATCCCAGGAGGACGCATGCAGCGGAAGGACGACGGCCGGGGCTCTCCGGACGCGCTCTCGAGGCGGCGGCTGTTGCAGCTCGGTGTCGCCAGCGCGGGGCTGCTCGGCGCCGACCGCGCACGGGCCGCCGCGGCCGAGGTGCCCGCGGCGGACGCGGGAACCGCCGGCTCCCTGGACGAGGTCAGCATCGACGAGCTCCAGGCGCGGATGGCGAGCGGCGCGGAGTCGAGCCGGTCCGTCACCCAGAAGTACCTGGACCGCATCGCCCAGCGCGACGGCCGCGTGCGCTCGGTGCTGGAGACCAACCCCGACGCGCTGGCCCAGGCGGACGCCCTCGATCGCGAGCGGAAGGCGGGGAAGGTGCGCGGACCGCTGCACGGCGTCCCGGTGCTCCTGAAGGACAACATCGCCACCAAGGACAAGATGCACACCACCGCGGGCTCCCTCGCGCTGATGGAGGCCGTCGTCCCGGCGGATGCATTCCTCGTCGCGCGCCTGCGCGAGGCCGGCGCGGTGCTGCTGGGGAAGACGCAGCTCAGCGAGTGGGCCAACTTCCGCTCCACGCATTCCTCCAGCGGCTGGAGCGGGCGGGGCGGGCAGTGCCGGAATCCCTACGCGCTCGACCGGAGCCCGTCGGGGTCGAGCTCGGGCTCGGCGGTCGCGGTGTCCGCGAATCTCTGCGCGGTGGCGGTGGGCTCGGAGACCGACGGGTCCATCGTCTCTCCCTCGTCCGCGTCGGCCCTGGTCGGGGTGAAGCCGACGGTGGGGCTGGTCAGCCGGAGCGGCATCGTGCCCATCTCCCACAGCCAGGACACCGCCGGGCCGATGGCCCGCACGGTCAAGGACGCGGCGCTGCTGCTCGAGGTGCTCGCCGGGCGCGACCCGGCGGACCCGGCGACCGGCGCGAAGGGAGCGAAGTTCGGCGTGCGCTACTCGGAGGCCCTGGACCGCGGCGCGCTGAAGGGTGCGCGCATCGGCGTCGCCCGGCCCAAGTACTTCGGCTATCACCCGGCGACCGACGCGCTCGCTGATGAAGCGCTCAAGGTGCTCAAGGCGGAAGGAGCGATTCTGGTCGACCCCGCGCCCATCGCCACCGCGGGGAAGATCGACGAGCCCGAGCTCGACGTGCTGCTCTACGAGTTCAAGGCCGACCTGGAGGCCTACCTCTCGAAGCTGGGAGGATCCGGCCCGCGCACGATGAAGGCGCTCATCGAGTGGAACCAGGCCCACGCCGACGCGGAGATGCCGCTCTTCGGACAGGAGCTGTTCCTCGACGCGGAGAAGAAGGGCCCGCTGACGTCGGCGGCGTACCGCAAGGCCCGCGACGCGTGCATCCGCCTCTCGCGGAAGGACGGCATCGACGCGACGCTGAGCAAGCACAAGCTCGACGCCATCGTCGCGCCGACGCAGGGGCCCAGCTGGCTCATCGACTGGGTGAATGGCGACTACTCGTCGGGCGGCTGCAGCACGGCGGCGGCGGTGGCCGGGTATCCGCACGTGACGGTGCCGATGGGCCAGGTGCGCGGACTTCCGGTGGGCTTCAGCTTCTTCGGAGGGCCCTG
>DASXGF010000343.1:0-10082 GCA_036489275.1 Myxococcaceae bacterium
GTCGTGGAGCCCGTCCGCGATCTCCTTGAAGCCGCGGATGGTGTCGGTGAGCTTCACGTAGCGGCCCGGCTTGCCGGTGAAGACTTCCGCGGTGAAGAAGGGCTGGCTGAGGAAACGCTGGATCTTCCGCGCCCGGGCGACGGTGAGCTTGTCGTCCTCGGAGAGCTCGTCCATGCCGAGGATGGCGATGATGTCCTGCAGCTCCTTGTACCGCTGCAGGATTCCCTGGACCTTGCGGGCCACCGCGTAGTGCTCGGCGCCGACGATGTTCGGGTCGAGGATGCGGCTGGTGGAATCGAGCGGGTCGACTGCCGGGTAGATGCCGAGCTCGGAGATCGGACGGCTGAGCACGGTGGTCGCGTCGAGGTGGGCGAAGGTCGTCGCCGGCGCGGGGTCGGTGAGGTCGTCCGCGGGCACGTAGATGGCCTGCACCGAGGTGACCGAGCCCTTGGCGGTGGAGGTGATGCGCTCCTGGAGGTCGCCCATCTCTGTGGAGAGCGTCGGCTGGTAACCCACCGCGCTGGGGATGCGGCCGAGGAGCGCCGACACCTCGGAACCCGCCTGGGTGAAGCGGAAGATGTTGTCGACGAAGAGGAGCACGTCGCGGCCCTCCACGTCGCGGAAGTACTCGGCGATGGTCAGCGCCGACAGACCGACCCGGGCCCGGGCTCCGGGCGGCTCGTTCATCTGGCCGTAGACCAGCACCGCCTGCGACTTCTCCAGCTGGTCGAGGTTGATGACCCCGCCCTCGCGGAACTCCTTGTAGAGGTCGTTGCCCTCACGGGTGCGCTCGCCCACGCCGGCGAACACGCTGAATCCGCCCTTCTCGATGGCGGCGTTCCGGATGAGCTCGGTGAGGAGCACGGTCTTGCCCACGCCGGCGCCGCCGAAGAGGCCGGTCTTGCCGCCGCGGGTGTACGGGCAGAGCAGGTCGACGACCTTGATGCCGGTCTCGAAGATCTGGACCCGCACGTCCTGGTCGGTGAACGACGGGGGTGCGCGGTGGATCGGCCAGTGCTCGGTGGCCTTCACCGGGCCCTTCTCGTCCACCGGCTCGCCGACGACGTTCAGGATCCGCCCCAGGGTGGCCTTGCCCACCGGCATCACGATGGGAGAGCCGGTGTTCCGCACCGGAACCCCGCGCGCCAGGCCATCGGTCGAGTCCATGGCGATGGTCCGCACGGTGTTCTCGCCCAGGTGCTGCGCCACCTCGAGGACCAGGTTCCCCTCCTCCTTCCCCAGCGACGGATTGGTGACGCGGAGGGCGGTGTAGATCTCCGGCAGATCACCCGGCGGAAACTCCACGTCCACCACGGGTCCGAGGACCTGGGTCACCTTGCCTTGGCTCTGTACGGTCGCGGTCATGTGATCTCGTTGCTCTCTTCTCGAAGTGTTGCTGCGCTACTTCAGCGCCTCGGCGCCGGAGACGATCTCCATGAGCTCCTTGGTGATCGCCGCCTGCCGGGTCCGGTTGTAGGTCAGGGTCAGCCGGGAGATGGCGTCCTCGGCGTTGTTGGTCGCGTTCTCCATCGCGCTCATCCGCGCGCCGTGCTCGGAGGCCACCGACTCGAGGAACGCGCGGTAGACCCGGATGGCCACGGCCTGCGGAACCAGCTTGTCCAGCACTGCCTGCTTCGACGGCTCGTACTCGAAGTCGATCAGCGAGCGGAGTCCGGTGGGCGACTCGCCCTCCTTGGCCGCCGGACGCTCGAACGGAAGGAGCGGGGTGAGCACCACGCGCTGGGTGATGGCCGAGACGAACTCGTTGTAGACCAGCAGGACCTGGTCGACCCGGTCCTCGAGAAACTCCCTGGTCAGCTCCTCGGCCAGTCCGCGCGCGCTCTCGTAGCTCAGCCGGTTGAAGAACCCGGCGTGATCCTTGCGCACCTCGAGGTGACGCCGCCGGAACGCCTCCAGCCCCTTCCGGCCCACGTTGGTGAGGCGGAGGCTGGTGGAGCGGTCGCGCTCGTAGGCGAACCGTGCCACGCGACGAATCACGTTGGCGTTGAAGCCGCCAGCAAGGCCGCGGTCAGAGGTGATTGCGAGGATCTCCACCCGGCGAACCGGCCGGGAGGTGAGCAGCGGGTGGGAGACCCCCTCGCTCCGAGACACGAGATCCGCGATCATCTGGTCCAGGGCGCGCGCGTAGGGACGCGCGGCGACGATGGCGTTCTGGGCCCGGCGAAGCTTGGCCGCGGAGACCATCTTCATCGCCTTGGTGATCTTCTGGGTGCTCTTCACGGACCGGATGCGCTTCCGTATGTCTCGAAGGCTGGCCATGGGAGGTCGGGGGGGCCCCTTACTGCCCGGTGGCCCCGGAATCAACCACCCTGCACCCCGGAGGCGTTCCTGCGTCGGATGAGGAGAACCGTGGCCATCGCATTCGCCCTGCTGCTCACCGCCGCGGTGCTGCCGACCACGTACATCGAGCTGGCCACGCGCCGGCAGGTGGTCTCTGCCGAGGCGGCGCCGGCCGTCCCCTGGGGAATCGTGTTCGGGGCGGGACTGGCACCGGGAGGAGAGCCGTCCCCCATCCTCGCGGAACGGCTGGAGACGGCGCTCCTCCTCTGGCGAACCGGGCGCGTGGAGCGGCTGCTCCTGACCGGAAACGCCGACCCGTACCACGACGAGATCCGCTCGATGCGGCGGTACCTCACCAAGGGCGGCGTGCCCGAGCGGGCCATCTCGGTGGACCTGGAAGGCGTCTCGACCTTCGACAGCTGCTGGCGGGCGCGGGGGGTGTTCGGGATCCAGCGGGCCATCCTGGTCACGCAGGCCTTCCATCTGCCGCGGGCGGTGTTCCTTGCCCGGGCGGCGGGCATCGACGCGGTGGGCGTCCGCGCCGGCGGGGGGCGCTGGAGGGCGCCATACGTCTGGCGCGAGCTGCTCGCGCGGCCTCTGGCGGTGGTGGATGCCTGGGTGCATCCGAGGCCGCCGCTCCCGGCCGCCAGCCCTCTCGCCGGGTGAGCTTGTCGAGCCGCGGATCGCGGCCCAACTTCCCGGCACCATGGCTAGACCGAAGGACGAGGAACTCGACAGCGTGCCTCTCGAGGGCGACCGCCCCGGCGCGCATCCAGTGGACGTGCTCGGCGAGCTGCCCATCGACGGAGATCCCGTCGCCGAAGAGCAGCTCATGACGGACGCCGACCTCGATCCGCGCGAGGTGGAGGGGGACCGGTTCGACGTCGGGGACGACGATCTCGGCCAGGCGCCGGATCTCGAGGCCGAACCCGGTGCGCCTGACCTCGAGCCCGACACGGTGGGGCGCTTCGCCGAGGCCGATGCCGACGGGGAGCCGGACGAGGACGAGGTGGAGGACCGGCTCAGCGCGCGCCCCTCCAGGCGCAGCGAGCTCAGCGAGCTCGTGCAGCCGCCCGAGCCGGACGAGCTCACCTGAAACGACGAAGGGACGTGCCGCACGAGGGGGTTCCCGCGTGCAACACGTCCCATCGCTCTCCTGCGGTCTTGGGGACCGCCGCGGAGTTACTTCGCGGGAGCCGGCTCGGCCGCGGGAGCCGGGGTCGAGGACGACGACTTCTTCGCCTTCTTGGCCTTCTTGGCGCTCTTCGGAGCGTCAGTCTTGGCAGCGTCGTCAGCGAAAGCGGCGAAAGAGGTGGCGAGGATCAGCGCGGCGATCAGCTTCTTCATGTGAGGAAAGCTCCTGGGCGACTGCGTCACGACGGCAGCGAGATGCTGCGTCAGATGTCGATCAGAGCACTGAACGTGCCAGCGGGGTGAGCCGGCTTCCGCCAACCCACCCCGCAGGATGCAACAGAGCTGCGAAACGACTTACTTCTTCTCGGGAGCCTTCTCGGCCGCCGGCTTCGCGGTCTCGGTCTTGGTCTCCGTCTTCTTCTCGCTCTTCTTCTCGGTCTTCGCCGGGGCAGTCTTGGCAGCGTCATCGGCCAGGGCGGCGAACGAGGTCGCGAGAATGAGGGCGGCGATCAGCTTCTTCATGGTGTTTGCTCCTTGGGGTTGGAACAGCGGCGCGGGCCATAGGCAGATGCCGTGCCACGACGCGCAATCGCGCTTCTCCTGGGGAGTGCGTGTGCCTGGTGGGGACGCCTTCCGCACCTCGGATGCAGCGGTTGGGGAGTTTTTCCCCACAGGGGAGGTTACAGTCGTCTTGCAACGACGGCCGGGGATGGCCCCCTGCCGTGCGAGGATCCTCCCCCGCCGTGAACGGACCGCTGTCGTTTCGCCGCTACCGGGCGGCGTTCTTCTTCGTCGTGGCCCTACTGGCCGCGGTCACCGCGTTCACGCTCTGGAACGAGCTGCGGACCAACGCGCGGATCGACGAGCTCTTCGGCGCGGCGCTCGAGCGCGAGGCGCTGATCGCCCGCATCCGGGTGGACGCGGCCGTGCTGGAGAACACGGTCGACGACCACATCCGGGCCACCAACGACGACGCTCGCCAGCTTGCCGACGCGCGGATGGAGGAGACCCTCGCCGACGCGAAGGAGGCCCGGCTGGCCTACACGCAGGGGCTGCCCGAGGGCGAGAAGGAGCTGTGGAAGCGGTTCGACGAGACGGCCCGCGCCCTCGCCCAGTCCGCGCGGGTGGCGCTGCGCTTCTCCAACCGTCGAGAGGCCGAGCGGGCGCGCCAGCACCTCGAGGCCGAGCTGCGCCCCATCGCCGAGCAGCTGAACGGCCTCGCCGGCGAGCTCGCGCACAAGGACGCGCAGGAGACGCGCGCGCTCCTCAACCGGCGCGAGAGCCTGCGGACCAAGACCACCTTCGTCGGCGCGCTGGTGGCGCTCTCGGCGGTGGCGCTGGCGGTCGCGGTGGGCACGTCGATGGTGCGGGTGCTCCGGCGGCAGGAGCACACCATCCAGCAGCAGCTGGCCGAGCTCGACCGGCGCAACCACGAGCTCGACTCCTTCGCCAGCCGTGTCGCGCATGATCTGGTCTCGCCGCTGAGCCCGCTGCGCGGCTATCTCACGCTCATCCGGCGATCCGAGTCGGTGACCGATCCCGACGTGAAGGAGATGCTCTCCGACGCCGAGTCCAGCGCCACCCGGATGGCGGATCTGGTCGAGGCGCTGCTCCGCTTCTGCCGCGCCGGCAAGCGGAACGAGGGCCCACCCTGCGAGCTGGACACCGCGGTGAGCGCGATCCTCCTCGAGCAGGACCAGGTGGCGGCGCTGAACGGCGTGGTCATCGAGCGGAAGCTGAGCCGGCAGGTCGGGGTGGACGTCCCAGCGCAGCTCGTCCAGTCCATTGCCCAGAACCTCATCTCCAACGCGGTGAAGTACTCGGCCGGTCGTCCGGCGGCGCGGGTCGTGGTGTACGCCGGTCGCGAGGGTGACGAGGCCGTGCTCGAGGTGAGCGACAACGGTCCGGGGATGACCGACGCCGTCCTGTCACAGCTCTATCAGCCGTTCTTCCGGGCGCCGGAGGCACGCGGGCTGCCCGGTCAGGGGCTCGGCCTGGCGACGACCAAGCGCCTGGTGGACGCGCACGGAGGGACGCTCCGCATCCGCAGCGCGCCGGGCACCGGCACGACGGCCACCGTGCGATTTCCTTGCGTGGACCGTCCGAGGAGCGAGGCCGCGCGTCCGCCGCAGACCATCCCCGGGGAGCTGGCCTCGGCGGGATGAGCCTCCCCGGGATCCTGGTCGTCGACGACGACCCTCACGCCCGCGGACTGCTGCGGCGCCTGCTCGGACCGCTGGGACAGGTGTCCGAGGCCGCGTCGGCGCCTGCCGCGGAGGAGCTGCTCAAGGGCACCGCTCCGGTGGACGTGGTCCTCACCGACATGGCGATGCCCGATCCGGATGACGGCCTCCGGGTGCTCCACGCGGCGCTGGAGAGGAACCCGGACACGCCGGTCATCGTCCTCACCGCCTTCGGGAACATCGAGGGCGCCCTGGACACCATCCAGAAGGGCGCGTTCGACTACCTGGCGAAGCCGTTCGACGTGGACGCCATCGTCCGCGTGGTGCGCCGGGCGCTCGAGCAGCGGCGGCTGGTCGAGGAGAACAAGAGCCTCCGGGCCCGGGTGAAGCAACAGGAACTGGTGGGCCGGAGCGCGGCCATCCTCGAGGTCTACAAGCAGGTGGCGCGGGCGGCCGCGACCAACGTCCCGGTGCTCATCACCGGCGAGACGGGTACCGGGAAGGAGCAGGTGGCGCGGAGCCTCCACCAGCGTTCGCCGAGGAGCGCGGGCCGTTTCGTCGCGGTGGACTGCGGCGCGATCGCCGAGTCGCTGATGGAGAGCGAGCTCTTCGGACACGCCCGTGGCGCGTTCACCGGTGCGTCGGGCGCGCGGCGGGGCCTCTTCGAGGAGGCCACCGGCGGGACGATGTTCCTCGACGAGATCGGCGACATCGGCCCGAAGATCCAGAGCCAGCTGCTGCGCGCACTCCAGGAAGGTGAGATTCGCCGGGTCGGCGAGAGCACGCCGATCCGCGTGGACGTGCGGGTGGTGGCGGCGACCAACAAGGACCTCAAGGCGCTGGTGGCGGACGGGAAGTTCCGCGAGGACCTGCTCTACCGGCTGGACGTCGTACACCTGCACCTGCCGCCGCTCCGCGAGCGAAGGGAGGACATCCCAGCGCTGGTGGACCACTTCGCAGCGCTGCACGCCCGGGGTGGCGCGCGGCCGGTGGTGACCGAGGAATCGATGGCGCGCCTGGTGGCGTACGACTGGCCGGGGAACGTGCGGCAGCTGGAGAACGTGGTGGCCCGTGCGCTGGCGCTGAACACGACCGGCGTGCTCGGGCCGGCGGACTTCCCGGAGCCGATCGGCGACGCGCCGAAGAAGCTCGCGGGGCTAGCAGGTGACATGCCGTCGCTCGCCGAGCTGAACCGGCGCTACGCGCAGCACGTGCTGACGATGGTGGGCGGGAACAAGAGCGAGGCGGCGCGGCTGCTCGAGGTGGACCGGAAGACGCTCTCCAAGCTGGTGGAAGCGCAGGAGCGAGGCGCGGAATCGGAACCCGACGAGAGCGCCCCGTCGCGGCCGGCTAGATCCTGAGAGACCCGGAGCTCGGCTTCACTCCGCAGGAGGGGATGTTCGCGCAGTGTGACCGGGTCGACTCGTGTCGTCGTCGTCCGGGTGCGCGACACGGCGCCGCCGTCTCCCCGCCGTTCGGTCGAGCAGGCGTGCGCGGTCGGGCATGGGCGCGGTTCCACCGCGACTCCGGGGTGTGCAGCTTGGGGCTCAACGACACCCCGAGGAGACCCCATGGCGACTCCCAACCAAGACGTGCTCGGCAAGCTGAACTCCTTCCTGCGCGGCGAGATCTCGGCCGTCGAGACGTACAAGCAAGCGCTCGACAAGATCAAGGACCCGGCGGTTCGCTCGCAGCTGCAGACCTGCGAGCAGGACCATGAGCAGCGCATCGAGCTGCTCCGTGAGCGCATCACCTCGCTGGGCGGCAAGCCGGAGCAGGGCTCCGGGGCCTGGGGCGTCTGGGCCAAGCTGTTGCAGGGCGGCGGCAACCTGCTCGGCGAGAAGACCGCCCTGTCGGCGCTCGAGGAGGGCGAGGACCACGGCCTCAACGACTACCGGAAGGACCTCGACGCGCTCGACGGCGACACCCGGAGCTGGGTGGAGAGCAACATCCTCCCGAAGGCCGAGCGGACGCACGGCACGCTGAGCACGCTGAAGCGCACCGTGCACTGAGCACCGACGGGCGGTGTGGCGGCGCCCGCTTCGCGCCGCCGGCACCGTCTGGCGGGTCATCGCCCCGGGTGGCGACGAGCACGAGGCCTCCGAGCAGCACGTTTGGGTTCGACCGGCGCCCGGCTCGTAACGAGGTGTCTGGCACCGCGTCCGGGTTCAATCCGCGCCCGGCCCGTCACGAGCTGTCTGCCACCGCGCACGGGCTCGACCAGCGCCCGGCTCGTAACGAGGTGTCTGGCACCGCGTCCGGGTTCGACCCGCGCTCGGCCCGTAACGAGCTGTCTGGCACCGCGCACCGGCCCTGCGCCCGGGACGCCGCGAGCGACTAGACCGCTTCGCCCGCGGGCTCCGGTTGCGGCCGGGTACTCGCGGGTCGACCGGCCGCCGCCTCGGCAACCAGCGTCCCGAGACGCACCGACACGTCGTCCATCTGCGGGCGGTTCTTCGCCAGGGCAGCGGTCCGGCCGAGGTGGATTAGGGCCCGCAGATCGTCCACCAGCTTCACGGTGGCGGCGCGCTCCCGCTCGTCCTCGCTCCTGCGCGCTCCGGCCTCGAGCGCGCGGCGAAGCGTGTCGCCCTGCTCGAGCAGCGTCTCGAACTCGGCGAGCTGGCGCGTCTCGGGATCCGCCTGACCCGCGTGGTATGCGGCCTGCTCCGCCCGGAGCGCCTTCACCTCGTCCGCCGAGAGCTCGGTGCGCTGGGTGATGCGGAGCGCCTCCGACAGGCCGGTGGTCAGGTCCATGCAGCGGACGCTGACCGTTCCCTCGCTGGAGAGCTCGAAGGTCACCTCGAGCGGGGTGTCCGCCCGGTGCTTCACCCGCAGGTCGCTCAGCAGCACCTCGCCGAGCTTGACGTTGTCCTCGGACTGGTCCGACTCGCCCTGGAAGATGACGATGCGCGCCTTGTTCTGGCCGCCGGTCGAGGGGAGGAACACCTCGCGGGCCACCACCGGGATGGCGGTGTTCTTCCGCACCACCTTGCGGACTCCGCCTCCGTAGACGCCAACGCCGAGCGAGTGGCTCGCGACGTCGATCAGCAGGGTCTCTCCGTCCTGCGAAACGATCTCCGAAGCATGCACCGCGGCGCCGAGCGCCACGACCTCGTCCGGGTTCACGCCCACCACGGGCTGCTTGCCGAACAGCTCGGCCACGCGCTTCCGGATGAGCGGGACGCGAGTCATTCCGCCGACGAGGAGGATGATCTGGATGTCCTGGGGCGAGGACCTCGCCTCCTCCATCATCCCGCGGGTCACGTCCAGGCAGCGGACGACCAGTGGCTCCGCCAGACGCTCGAACTCGGCGCGCGACAGCCGGACGTCCAGATCGGCCAGGTTCCCGCCGGGTTCGTGGTCGCCGATCCCCGAGGCAGTGATGCGCGCCTCGTCACCTTGCGAGAGCTCGCGCTTGGCCTGCTCGGCCGCGACCTTGAGGCGCTGCAGCGAGATGGTGTCGTGCGCCGCCACCTCGCGCTGCGCGAGCGGGAGCTGGTCCAGCAGCCACTGCACGACGGCGGCGTCGAAGTCCTCGCCGCCGAGCACCTGGTCTCCGCCGGTGGCCTGGACCTGGAACACGCCCGACTCCACCTCGAGGATCGACACGTCGAAGGTGCCGCCCCCGAGGTCGAACACCAGCGCCTTGCCCTCGAACTTCGAGGTCAGTCCGTACGCGACCGCCGCCGCGGTGGGCTCGTTGACGATCCGCAAGACACGGAGGCCGGCAATCTCCGCCGCCTGCTTCGTGGCAGCGCGCTGGTTGTCGTCGAAGTTGGCAGGCACGGTGATGACGCACTTGTGGACCGGCCGGCCGAAGTGCGCCTCCGCGTCGAGCTTGAGCTCGCCGAGCACCATCGCCGAGATCTGGGTGAGGGGGAGGACGCGCCCGGCGATCTTCGCTCGCACCTCCCCGTTGGGCCCCTCGAGAAGAGGATACGGGACCAGGGAGCGCGCCTCGTGCACCAGCTTGGGGCTCCAGCGACGCCCGATGAACCGCTTGGTGGCGGCGGCGACGTCCGAGGGACGCGACACGGCGAGCAGCCGCGCGTCCTCGCCCACCACGCGCTTGCCGTCGGGAGTGAAGCCCACGAGCGACGGCGTGAGCGACCGACCGCCACGGTTCGACAGCAGCCGCGGCTTGCCGTTCTCCACCGTGGCCACGGCGCTCGTCGAGGTCCCGAGGTCGATGCCGACGACCGGTTCGCGCATAAGGGGGAGGCAGACAAAAGCGTCCCATGTCGCGTGGCGGTGGGTGCAACGGCGCCATGAACGTTGCGACGCACGGGGCCCGGGTGCTACAGGCCCCGTCCGTCATGGTGAACGTGTCCGTCGCCCGCCGTTACGCCCGCGCGCTTCTCGAGGCGAGCGCTCCGGGTGCCGTGGTCGGGATCGCCGATCAGCTGAGCGGGCTGGCTGATCTGGTGGCGTCGAATCCGGCCCTGGCGGACGTGATCCGCAATC
>DASXGF010000375.1:0-6065 GCA_036489275.1 Myxococcaceae bacterium
TCGTCTTGCCGGCCCCGTTGGGCCCCACCAGACCGTGGCAGCTCCCCGGCCGCACCCGGAAGGTGACCTGGTCGAGGGCCACGGTCCGGCCGTACCGCTTCGTCACTCCCTCGAAGCTCAGAGCGGGTTCCACGGCGCTCAAAGGTCCCGGGTCCGGAAGACGGCCCAGCCCGCCGCGAGAAACAGCGCGCCGAACACGGCGAACGCCGCCGCGGAGCCGAGCAGCGCGGTGGTCGAGCCGAGCACCCCCGAGGCATAGGCCGACGGGGAGAGCCAGCGGAGCTGCTCGGTCCACGACGACGGGCCGCCCATGTGGTGGAGCATCGCCGCCCGCCCCCCGACGACGTCGAGCAGCCAGAAGACGAAGAGCGCCCCCACGTTGAGGAGGAGGCTGCCCCCGGGGCTGGTGGTGACCGCCGAGGAGAGCGAGGTGAGGGCGAGATACCCGAAGGACAGGGCCGCCCCCCCGAGCCAGAACCGGGCCGCCGCCGCGGCGTAGGGGAGGGGCTCGAGCCCGGGCCGCATCCCGGCGCCGGCCACGAAGAGGCCCACCAGCACCACCGCGAGCAGCACGCCCATGACCAGCGCCTGGGCAAGGAACTTCCCGGCCAGGATGCTCCCTCGCCGCGCCCGGACCGCGAGGTAGCGGACGCTGCCCGTGGACAGCTCGGCGCTGAGCTGGTCGTAGCCGAGCAGGGCGATGAAGAGCGGGACGAAGAAGAGCGCCACCCGGTACACGAGGGGAACGAGCAGCGGCAGCTCCGAGAGTCGCTCGAACGCCGCTCCGTCGTCTCCCACCAGGAAGCGGAGGACGCCGCTCGTGGCCGCCGCCACCGCCTCGGGCCCCTGGGCGTCGAGGCCACGGGTGAGCAGGCCGACGACCAGCCCGATGAGCGCGGTGGAGGTCCCGAACAGCAACAGGAGGACCAGCACGCGCGCGTTCTTGATGGCCCGGAGCAGCTCGGTCCGGGTCACAGCCAGCGTCTCGAACAGGGGGCTCAACGTGGGGACAGGGCCTACCAGAGGAGACCGTCCGAAGTCTTCACCGGGCGGGGGAGGCCATCGTACGATGGAGCCACATGCGCGCTGCGCTCCCCCTCGCTTCCCTCGCGGTGATGCTCGCTGGCTTCACCCCCGAGGACGAGGCGCTCGATCCCTCCACGATTCCCGAGACCCTCGCGGCGCCCGCGCCGTCCGAGGTCGCCGAGCTGCCGCTCCCGGCCGCGGAACCGCCGCCGGCGGTGCCCAGCCGGACGAAGACTCCGCCGCTCGCCTCGGTGCGTCCGCTCGCTCCCGCCGAGGACCTCATCTCCCGCGCCCGCCGCGACGGCCCGCGCTACGTGGTGAGCGGTCCGGAGGGCGAGGCGGCGCTCACCCTCGTTCCCTCCATCCAGGAGAGCCTCGGGCGCACGCTCGCCGAGTACCAGACGCCCTGGGCCGCGGTGGTGGTGCTCGAGCCGTCCACCGGCCGGGTCCTGGCGATGGTGGAGCACAGCGAGGCCGCGCCGAACCTCCGGGGATTGCCTGTCAAGGCGGTGTTCCCCGCGGCGAGCGTGTTCAAGCTGGTGACCGCCAGCGCGCTGCTCGACGAGGGCGTCACCCCGGAGGACGAGTCCTGCTACCACGGCGGAAAGCGCCGGGTGAGCGAGTCACTCCTCGCCGACTCCAGCAGGGATCGCGAGTGCGTGAGCCTCTCCGAGGCGCTCGGGCGCAGCGCCAACGTCGTGTTCGCGAAGCTGACCCACCGGTACCTCGACGCGGGCAAGCTCCGCGCCGCGGCCGAGCTGTTCCGCTTCAACCGACCCATTCCCTTCGCCATCCCCACCGAGCCGTCGCTGGCCGCGGTGCCCGACGAGCCCCTGGAGCTCGCCCGCACCGGCGCGGGCTTCGGCGACGTCTTCCTCTCGCCGCTCCACGGGGCGCTCATCGCCTCGGTGGCGGCCAACGGCGGGCTCTGGCGCGCGCCGATCCTCTTCGAGCGCGACGTGGACGGCGCGCCCGATCCGGAGCGGGTTCTGAGCGAGGAACGTGCGGCGGCGCTGACCGCGATGATGCAGGAGACGGTGACCCACGGAACGGCCCGGCGCTTCTTCCGGCTCCGCGAGCTCCGCGGCGCGGTGGGGAAGACCGGCTCGCTCGCCGACCGGAACCCGTTCCGCGACTACTCCTGGTTCGTGGGCTTCGCCCCCAAGGACGCGCCCCGGGTGGCGGTCGCCGCAGTGGTGGTGAACGAGCCCCGCTGGCGCATCCGCGCGCCGTGGCTCGCCCGCGAGGCGATGCGGCTCGGGCTCGAGGCGGTGGGCGGAGGCCGGCTGGCCTCGGTCACCGAAGCTCGATCAGCCCCTGCTCGACGAAGCCCTTGAAGCAGCGGAGCGCGTCCAGCTCGTGGATCGGCGAGACCTGGACGATGGCCTCCACCGTGCGCTGCCCGTCGATCCGCGACAAGAGATATCGCTCGGGCGCGCTGAGCGGCATCTGCCGCACCAGAGCGGTGGAGACCTTCAGCCTCGCCACCTTCCCCCCGTGCACCAGCTCGGCCTTGAGCTGATCGGCGAGCGCGGCCTCGGCCTGCCGGAGGAAGTTCGCGGTCTGGGCGGAGGGTGAGACCTCGTAGGCCCGTCGGGCGAGCGCCGCGGCGTCGGCGACGTTCCCCGAGGCGTAGAAGGCCTCGGCGGCCCGGAGGATCTCGTCGGGGCCCTGCTCGGTGCCGAGCACCTCGGGCACCTCGGTGGGCACGGTCGGCGACTCGGTGGGGACGACCGAGACCGCGCCCAGCCGATGAAGCGCGAAGAGCCGCTGGTAGAGAAAGAAGTCGGTGGAGTGGAGCGCGAGCACCATGTCGTCGATGGTCGCTCCGTCCTCGATGAGCATGTGGAGCCGGTCGTCGAGGCTTCCCGGCTCCGGCCGGGTGGCGAGCTGGTCGCGGTCCAGCCGCAGCCGCACCCGGCCGGTGGGGAACACGTCGCGGATGGCGCGCCACGCGGTCTGACGCAGGTCGGCCTCGCGGTGCACGTCGAGGAGACTCACGCTCACGTCCAGGCCCTGGACGGGGCTCGGCGTGTCGCCGGGGGTGAAGGTGAACCGACCCTCGGTCCAGCCGAAGCAGCCGAGGAGCGCCTCGCGGAACTTGAGCGAGAGCGCGTTGCGGATCGCGTCCTCCGGGACCTTGCCCGAGTCGACGAGGATCTTCCCCAGCGCGACCTTGGTGGCGAGCTGCTGCTGGAACGCCTCGGTGTACTCGTCCTCGGTGATCATCCCCATGTTCATCAGGAACTGGGCGAGGTACTCGCGGGGCGCGTTGCTCCCGGCCTGGATGACCGCGCCATCGTGGAGCACGACCTGGTGCCGCTCGTCGGGGCGCTCGACCACCAGCGTGCCCGTCGCCTTCCGGTTGCCCAGATAGGCCACCAGATCCCGGAGAGGCATCGTCGCAAGGTCGCCCAGAAGGCCGCGCATGAGCGCTAGTGTCACAGGCGTGACGGTTCGGATCTACACGAAACCCCGCTGTTCCTTGTGCGACGAGGCGCGGCGGGTTCTCGAGGAAATCCGGACCCGGGTCGATTTCGTCCTGGAGGTGGTGGACATCCGGGACAGCCCGGACACCTGGGAGCGGTACCGACACGCGGTCCCGGTGGTCACCGTGGATGGCGAGGAAGTCGGCCGGCTCCGGATCGATGCGATGGCACTCGAATCACGGATCCGTGGCACGGGCGTTGCGTAGGCCCCCCTGGCGCCCCTCCCGGGCGAGGGAAAGCCTGAACTTCTGACGGATGCCGGGTGTCGGCATCCCTGGAAAAACGACCGTGCCGCAGCACGACCCACACACGCCACGGGTGATGGTGGTGGACGAATCCGAGGCGGCCCGGACCCAGGTGGGCGAGGCGCTTCGCGAGGCGGGGCTGCAAGTCGTCGCGCTGGGGAGCGCCGAGGCGGCGCTCCCGCTCTGGCCGCTGTTCCGTCCCCACGTGGTGCTGATGGCGACGCACGCTCCGGGGTTCGCCGCGGTGGCGGTGGCCCGTCGACTCCAGAGCCTGTCGAGGGACGCCGTTCCCTTCCTGTACCTGCTCGACGCGCCTGACCCGGAGCTGCGCCTGCACGTGCTCGAACGAGGACATGGCGTGGATGCGCTCTGCAAGCCGCTCTTGCTCGACGAGCTCGTGGCCCGGGTGCGCGGGCTGCTCCGCTTTCGCGAGGGCGTCCGGCGTGCGGCGCGCTCGACGGACGACGAGAGTGCCGGGCTGCGCGACCGGCTCACCGGGACCTGGACCCGGAGGGCGATGACCGCCTTCGTCCGACAAGAAATGCTTCGCTGCGAGCGCCACGGCGGCGGCTTCGGCGTCCTCGGCCTCGAGCTCCAGGGATTCCGTCATCTCCGCCGCACCTTCGGGCGCGGGATGGCCGACCGGCAGGTGCTCTACGCGAGCACCGTGCTACTCCAGGCCAGCCGTGAGGCCGACGTGGTGGCGCGCATGGCGGACGACCGGTTCGCAGTCCTCCTTCCGTCCACGCCCCAGGAGGGGCTGCCCTGGGTCCGGGCCCGGCTCGCCGAGCGCTTCGAGCGCGCACGCTTCCAGGTGGACGGCCGGATGGTGCGCACCCTGGTGTCCATCGGCTCCGCGGCGTTTCCCGACGTCCGGGGCAACGCGCGCCGCCTGTTGACCGCCGCATTCCAGGGCGTGCCCCGCGCTGAGATGGTGCAGACGCCCGTGCTCAGCTGAGCGCGCAGCGTCGCGACCAAACGGGACCGTCTAGCGGGCCCGTCGCGTCCGGGGAGCGGGGCGCTTCGCGGCCGCGCGCTTCCTCCTCAGGGCCGCGGCTGGAGCCTCGGGCTGGCGGGACAGCGCCAGCACCCGGGCGTACTGGGCCGGGGTGACCCTGACCACGCTGAGTCGGCTCCGGGTGAGCAGCTGGAAGTCCTTGAGGGCGGAGTCGCGGCGGATGCGCTCCAGCGTCACCGGTGCGGGCAGCGGCTCGACCGGCTCGACCTCGACCGAGGCCCATTCCTCACCGGGAGCGGTGGGGTCCGGCCGCGCGGCGCGGGAGACGCGCGCCACGCCCACCACCGCCTTCTCCTCCATCGAGTGGTAGTAGAGGCACAGGTCGCCCACCGCCATCGCGCGTAGATTGTTTCGCGCTTCGAAGTTCCGCACTCCGGTCCACTCCGTGCGACCGTCGCTCTGCAGGCGAGTGAAGGCGTACTCCGAGGGTTCGCTCTTGATCAGCCAGTGGGCGGGCACGGGGGCGCCGAGCCTAGCGCCCCCCCGCCGCGAAGAAAGCCCCCGGGCGTCCGACCGAGGTCAGCTCAGATGCCGACCTTCGACTCCGGAGCGGGTGCGACCTCCGGATGCCGTGCGCCGAAGAAGGGGTGACCGAGGATCTGGCTCGACGCCATGAGTCCGATGCCCGCGAGGCCGAGCGCGGCAGGTTCCGCGTACCCCCCGAGCAGCGTTCCCAGCACCGTCATCGCTGCCCCACCCATCGTGAACGAGACCGCCGCCGCCGCCGCTGCCTTCCACATAGAACTCCCGCCGCCTCCCTCGCCGCCGACCCCGACTGCCGGGCGAAAGTAGGAACCCGCGGTGCGATGTGCAGTGCGGCGTGGTGACGATGGCGCGCCAAGTGTCGGGCGACTCGACAGACACGAATGCGTTCCCGGGAAGCGGGCGAGCGGTCGCCGCATCGACGCTCCGGTCGCTCCAGGGGCGGAACTTCTTACGGGCAGGCGGGGGCGTTGGCCGGCCATCACCGGACTTCCCGCAGGGTTGGCGTGCCTGGCCCTTGGCACAAGCGCTGCTACCTCGGCGGGCGTGCAGACGACACTTGGACGGTGGATGGGGGGACTGCTGGTCGCCGGGCTGCTGCTTGGCGGCTGTGCGCACGAGCAGACGGTGGCACCCGCTGCGGTCGCCGACGAGCCCTACCGGATCGGCAAGGAGGACGTCCTCGACGTCTCGGTCTGGCGGGATCCGGACCTCTCGCGGACGCTCCCCGTCCGCCCCGACGGCTTCATCACCCTCCCGATGGTGGGTGAGGTGCAGGCCGAGGGCCGGACCACCGTGGAGCTG
>DASXGF010000382.1:0-3494 GCA_036489275.1 Myxococcaceae bacterium
CAGCAGCGCCGGGACCAGCGCCACCAGCAGGGCCTGCTGGAGGAATCGATCGGAGCCGGCCCAGAACCAGGGCAGCGCCTTCCAGTCGAGGAACACCATGAAATCCGGGAGCACCGGATCGCCGTAGACCCCGTCCCGGCCGATGGCTCGCATCAGGTACATGCCCATCGCGTAGCCGCCGAGGGCGAAGAACAGCCCGTGCCCGAGCGAGAGGATGCCGGCGTAGCCCCACACCAGATCCATCGCCAGCGCCACCGTGGCGTAACAGAGGATCTTCCCGACCAGCGTCACGGTGTAGTCGGAGAGGTGGAGCGCCGAGCTCGCCGGCACCAGGAGGTGCAGCGCCGGCACGGCGATGACCAGCCCTCCGTAGATCGCGAGGATGACCGCCCAGATCCGTCGCGGATACAGCCGGTGGGCCGCGGCCGGTCTGGCCACCGCCGGCGGCGAGAGGGCGACGGTCGCCGTGCTCACCCTTCCTCCAGTGCCCGCCCGCGCAGCGCGAATAGCCCCTGCGGGCGCCGCTGGATGAAGAGGATGACGAAGACGAGGACGACGATCTTCGCCATCACCGCTCCGGCCCACGGCTCGAGCAGCTTGTTCACCACCCCGAGGCCCGCGGCGGCGATGGTCGTGCCCGCGAGCTGGCCCACCCCCCCGAGCACCACGACCATGAACGAGTCCACGATGAAGCCCTGTCCGAGCTCGGGACCGACGTTGCCGACCTGCGAGAGGGCGCAGCCGCCCAGCCCGGCGATGCCCGACCCCACGGCGAAGGCGAGCAGGTCCACGCGCGGTGTTCGGACTCCCAGGCTCGCCGCGCGCTGGCGGTTCTGGGTCACCGCCCGGACCAGGAGCCCCAGCCGGGTGCGGGTGAGGAGGAGCCACAGCCCGAGCAGGACGCCGGCCGAGAAGAGGAGGATCACGATCCGGTTCCACGGCAGCACCAGGTCGGGGAGCAGCGTCACGCCGCCGGACATCCAGCTCGGATTGGAGACCTCCACGTTCTGCGCGCCGAAGGCCATCCGGATGGTCTGGATGATGAGAAGGCTCGCCCCCCAGGTGGCGAGCAGCGTCTCCAGCGGCCGGCCGTAGAGCTTCCGGACCACGGTGATCTCGAGGAGGGCCCCCACCAGCGCCGCGGCGAGGAACGAGGCCGGCAGCGCGGCCAGGAGGTACCAGTCGAAGTGATGCAAGCCGCGGAACAGCGCCTGGATCCCCCAGGTGGCGTAGGCGCCGATCATCAGGAGCTCGCCGTGGGCCATGTTGATGACCCCCATCAGCCCGAACGTGATGGCCAGCCCGAGCGCGGCGAGGAGGAGGATGCTTCCCAGGCTCAGCCCGGAGAAGACCAGGCCCACCATCGCCGCCCGCTGCAGCGCGAGGTCCACGTCGCGGATCGCATCCCGGAGGACGGCGAGCACCGCCGGGTCCTGCTCCACCTCGAGGCGCTGGACGAGCTGCCGCTTCGCGTGGGCCTTGCGCAGCTCGCCGATCGCCGCGAGGCGGCGGGCGGGATCCGGGCTGCCCAGCGCCAGCATCGCCGACGTCGCCCGGAGGACCTCCTTCACGTGGCGATCGGTCTCGCGGCTCAGGGCCTTCTCCACCGCGGGGAGGACCTCGGGACCGGGGTTGTCCTGGAGGACGCGCGCAGCGGCGAGTCGGTCCGCCGGGGATGCCTCGGCGAGCGACAGCGCCGCCACCGCCCGCTCCAGCCTCTTCCGGAGCCGGTTGTTGATCGTCACCTGCTCCAGCTGATCGCGGTCGACCGGTACCGGAGCACCGGTGAGCGCATCCTGGAGCGTGCCCTCCCGGTCGACGAGCACCTCCGTCTGGCCGAGGTAGAGGTTCCCCTCCAGGAGCGCCCGGAGGATGGGCAGAGCGTGCACGTCGGTCGCCTCCACCAGGGAGGCGAGGGTCTCGTCGCGAGACTCGGGTCGGACCAGCCGGTCCAGGGTGGCGGCATCGAGGGTGGTGGAAGGGCGCGGCTCGGGCGGGGCGGCCTCGCCAGCGCGGGCCGCCGCCGTTACCAGTATAAGCAGCGTGAGCAGACGCTCAGCGCTCGGCACGCTTCTCATTGCCGGGGATGAACGGGCTCCAGGGCTGGGCGCGCAGCGGCTTGGAGGTCTTCCACACGACCGAGAACTGACCGTTGCCCTGGACCTCGCCGATCATCACCGGCTTCCACAGGTGGTGGTTGGTCTCGTCCATCTTCAGCGTGAAGCCCGAGGGGGCGGAGAAGGTCTGCCCGGCCATTGCTGCCCGGACCGGCTCCACCTTGGTGGTCCCGGCCTTCTTCACCGCCTGGGCCCACATGTGGATTCCGACGTAGGTGGCCTCCATCGGGTCGTTGGTGACGCGCGCGTCGCCGCCGGCCAGGCCGGTCTTCTTCACGTAGTCCTTCCACTGCTTGATGAAGGCCGTGTTCACCGGGTTCTTCACCGACATGAAGTAGTTCCAGGCGGCGAGGTGGCCGACCAGCGGCCTGGTGTCGATGCCCCGCAGCTCCTCCTCGCCGACGGAGAAGGCCACCACCGGGATGTCCGTCGCCTTCAGCCCCTGGTTCCCGAGCTCCTTGTAGAAGGGGACGTTGGAGTCGCCGTTGATCGTGGAGATGACCGCGGTGTGGCCGCTGGCGCCGAACGCTTTGATCTGCGCGACGATGGTCTGGTAGTCGCTGTGGCCGAACGGCGTGTACGTCTCCTGGATGTCCTTGTCGGTGACTCCCTTGGAGTGCAGGAACGCCCGGAGGATCTTGTTGGTGGTGCGCGGGTAGACGTAGTCGGTCCCCAGGAGGAAGAAGCGGGTCGCGCCGCCGCCCTCCTTGGACATGAGGTACTCCACCGCGGGGATGGCCTGCTGGTTGGGCGCGGCCCCCGTGTAGAAGACGTTCGGGCTCAGCTCCTCGCCCTCGTACTGCACCGGGTAGAAGAGCAGTCCGTTCAGCTCCTCGAAGACCGGGAGCACGGACTTCCGCGAGACCGAGGTCCAGCACCCGAAGACCGCGGACACCTTGTCCTTGGTCAGGAGCTGCCGGGCCTTCTCTGCGAAGAGCGGCCAGTTCGAGGCCGGATCCACCACCACCGGCTCGATCTTCTTCCCCAGCAGCCCTCCCTTGGCGTTCAGCTCCTCGATGGTCATCAGCGCCACGTCCTTCAGCGACGTCTCGCTGATCGCCATCGTCCCCGACAGGGAGTGGAGGATTCCGACCTTGATCGTCTCCTCCGCTCGCGCGTCGGACGCGGAGAGCGTGAGGGCACATGCCAGCGCTGCGAGTCCGAGGCCTCTGTTCATCGTTCGCTGTCTCCTTCGGCCCGCCGTGGGCCGGGGGCAGGAGGCTGCAAGCGAAAGGCCACGTCGCCGCCGCGGCGCTCCCTCGGGATCGCCTCTGACTGACATCGACCCGAGCAGACGAATTTGTAGGACTGGTGCGAGGAGGCGACGAGATTGTCTGGAGCCTACCGACCGGTCAGGTCGGGACGGCGGCCCCGGTC
>DASXGF010000429.1:0-3313 GCA_036489275.1 Myxococcaceae bacterium
CGCGACCGGGAGCACCCCCGCCGTACCTCCGCCCGGCCAGCCAGCGGCGCCCGCCGCGCAGACCGGGGCGGCCCTGGCGCGGCTGTTCTCGTCCTTCTAGTCCCACTCTCCACATGCTCCGTCCCCTCGCCGCCGTCCTCACCCTCGCCGCCGCAGGCGTGCTCGGCTCCTGCGTCCATGTCCCCACCGAGAAGGAGCGCCAGGGCGCCGAGGCGCACTACGACCTCGGTATCAACGCCCAGCAGGCCGGGGACGTGCGGAGCGCGCTGGGGGAGTTCGAGCAGTCCTTGAAGCTCGACGACGACTTCGCCGAGCCCCACAACGCCATCGCCGTGCTCCTCCACCTCTCCTTCGACAAGAAGGACGAGGCGGAGAAGCACTTCAAGCGGGCGCTGGAGATCCGGCCCAACTTCTCCGAGGCCAAGGTGAACCTGGGCAACCTCTACCTGGACCAGGGCCGGCTGGACGAGGCCATCGCGCTCTACGAGCAGGCGCTGAACGACATGCTCTACCCCACGCCCTACATCGCCGAGACGAACCTCGGGTGGGCGTACTTCAAGAAGGGCAACAGCAGCCAGGCCATCGAGCACCTCCGGGCGGCGGTCACCACCAATCCGCAGTTCTGCCTCGGCTACAAGGACCTCGGCCTGGTCCAGGACGCGAAGGGAGACCTCGCCGGGGCGTGCGCGGAGTTCGGGCGCTTCGTCAACGCCTGCCCGACGGAGCCCGAGGCCCACCAGCTCCTTGGCAGCTGCCAGGTGCGACAGGGTCGGGCTGCCGAGGCCCGCGCCAGCTTCGTTGCCTGCGTGGAGAACGCCAGCACCCCGCCCCAGCAGAAGGTGCGGGAGCAGTGCGTCCGGCTCCGCGACGGTCTGGGAGGGCAGGGCGCTCGGCCCTGAGGCTCTTCCCATGGACCGGTGGGAGGACGAGGCGCTGGTCCTGGGCACGCTGGACTACGGCGACGCCGACCGGCTGGTGATTCTGCTGACCCGGGGCCGGGGCAAGCTGACCGCCTTCGCCGCGGGCGCCCGCAAGAGCCGCCGCCGCTTCGCCGGTGCACTCGAGCCCGGCACCGTGCTCCGGGCGCGCCTGGTGGAACGGCACGGGTCGACCGTGCGGCTCGACGCGGTGGAGGTGGTGAACGCCTTCCCTCGCATCCGGGACGAGCTGCCGCGCATCGCCCGGGCCCTCTACGCGCTCGAGCTGTGCCGCGAGCTGCTCCGGGACGCCGAGCCAGCCCCGGAGCTCCTCTCGCTGGCGGTGGACTGGCTCGGACGGCTGAATGCGGGCGAGGCCGGGCCCACCTCGGTGCTGGCCTTCGAGCTCCAGGCGCTGGCGCTCGCCGGCCTCATGCCCCGCTTCGACGCCTGCGCGCTGTGCGGCCGCCGCGCGGGCGACGCTCCCCGCTTCGACGTGGACCATGGCGGCGCGGTGTGCGCCGACTGCTCCGCCCGGGCGACAGGACCGCGCGTGGACCCGGCGGTGCTGGAGGGGCTGGCGTCGATCCAGGCCGGGGCGCGTCAGCCGCTGTCGCCGGCGCTCCGGGCCGAGGCCCGCGCCCTCCTCGCCCGCTTCATCGAGGCGCAGCTCGGCCGCCGGCTGAAGAGCGTGGACTTCCTCCGGAGCGTGGGCGTCGACTGACGTTCGGCGTATAAGGGCGCCCCGCTTGGCGATGACCTTCCAGGAACTGATTCTCGCGCTCCAGCAGCACTGGGCCGCGCAGGGCTGCATCCTCACCCAGGCCTACGACGTCGAGGTCGGCGCGGGGACCATGGCGCCCACCACCTTCCTCCGCGCGCTCGGTCCCGAGCCGTGGAACGTGGCCTACGTCCAGCCCTCGCGCCGGCCAGCGGACGGCCGCTTCGGCGAGAACCCCAACCGGCTGTTCCAGCACCACCAGCTACAAGTACTTCTCAAGCCGTCGCCCAAGGACGTGCAGGCGCTCTACCTCGACTCGCTGAAGGCCATCGGCATCGATCCGCTCGCGCACGACCTGCGGTTCGTCGAGGACGACTGGGAAGCGCCCACCCTCGGTGCCTGGGGCCTCGGCTGGGAGGTGTGGTGTGACGGGATGGAGATCACCCAGTTCACCTACTTCCAGCAGTGCGGCGGCTTCGAGTGCCGCCCGGTGTCGGCCGAGCTGACCTACGGGCTGGAGCGCATCGCGATGTACCTCCAGAACGTGGAGAACGTGTACGACGTCGAGTGGGTGAAGGGCGTGAGCTATGGCGAGGTCTTCCACCGCAACGAGGTGGAGATGAGCACCTACGCCTTCCGGGCCTCGGACCCCGCGGTGCTCTTCTCGCTCTTCGAGACCTACGAGAAGGAGTGCGCCCGGCTCCTCGGGCTGGGGCTGCCGCTACCGGCCTACGAGTCGGCCCTGAAGTGCTCGCACACCTTCAACCTGCTCGATGCCCGCGGAGCGATCAGCGTCACCGAGCGGGCCGGGTTCATCAAGCGCGTGCGGGACAACGCCCGGGCCTGCGCCGAGGCGTACCTTCGAGTCAGGGCGAAGCTCGGGTTCCCGCTGTTGAAGACCGGGTGGACGGTGGGGCAGCAGCCGCCGCTCCTCGAGGGCGCGCCCGCCAGCGGCGCCTGGCAGAGCATCCTCGCGGAGCAGAAGGGATGAGCGAGGCGCTTCTCTTCGAGGTCGGCACCGAGGAGCTCCCCGCCGCCGCGGTGGAACCGGCCGTCGAGCAGCTGCGGGCCGGGGTGCTCTCCGGGCTCGACGCCGCCCGGCTCGCCCACGGGGAGGCGCGGACGTTCGCCACCCCTCGGCGGCTGACGGTCGTGGTCGACGCGGTGGCCGAGCGCAGCCCGGACGCAACCCGCCAGGCGCTCGGGCCGCCGGTGAAGGCCGCCTTCGGTCCCGACGGCGCACCCACCAAGGCGGCGTCGAAGTTCGCCGAGGCGCAGGGCGTCCAGGTCCAGGCGCTGCGCAGGGTCCAGACCCCGAAGGGCGAGTACCTGGCGGCGGAGGTGACCGAGACCGGCCGTGCGGCGAGCGCGCTCCTGCCGGGCCTCCTCGGCGCCGCGGTGCACGGCATCCAGTTCAAGAAGAGCATGCGCTGGGGCGACGTGGAGCAGACCTTCGCCCGCCCGGTGCAGTGGCTCCTGGCCCTGCACGGACAGGAAGTGGTGCCGGTGGTCTTCGCCGACGTGAAGAGCGGGCAGATGACCCTGGGCCATCGCTTCCTCTCGCCCGGGCCGCACCCGGTCGCGCATCCGCGGGACTACCCGGGCCTGCTCGAGCGCGCTCACGTGATGGCGGACGTGGCCCGGCGCAAGGAGCGCATCCGGACCGAGGCCGCCG
>DASXGF010000443.1:0-4799 GCA_036489275.1 Myxococcaceae bacterium
GGCGCCGCTGAACCAGTAGATGACCGCGCCACCGGTCACGAGACCGAGCAGGAACGGCGCGTGGAGCAGCGACAGATTGCCCACGCCCTGGGTCAGGCCGCCCGTCAGCACCATGATGATCGAGAAGATCATCGTGGTCGCACCGACGACGGCGGTGCCGATGAGCACCGGCTTGGCGGTCGCCTTGAAGGTGTTGCCCGCGCCGTCGTTCTCCTCGAGGAACTCCTTGCCCTTCACGAAGTCCGGCTTGAAGCCAAACTCCTTCTGGATCTGGTTGGAGACGTCGGGGATGTTCTCGATCAGGCTCAGCTCGTAGACGCTCTGGGCGTTGTCGGTCACCGGGCCGTAACTGTCGACAGCGATGGTCACCGGGCCCATTCCGAGGAACCCGAAGGCCACCAGGCCGAAGGCGAAGACCGGAGAGGGGTCGATGTTGCTCCCGGCGATGGGGAACAGGCCGCCCAGGCCGAGGGTGGAGATCCCGAAGGCGATCGCCATCAGAGCGACGATGATGATGCCCAGCCAGTAGCTGCTGAAGTTGCCGGCCACCAGACCGGAGATGACGTTGAGCGAGGCGCCGCCCTCGCGCGAGGCGGTGACCACCTCGTGCGTGTGGGCGGACTGGGTGGAGGTGAAGACTTTCACCACCTCGGGGATGATCGCGCCGGCCAGCGTGCCGCAGGTGATGATCGCGGAGAGCTTCCACCAGAACGTGCCGTCGCCCAGGTCGCCGATGATCAGGTAGCTGATGATGAAGGTCAGCGCGACCGAGACCAGCGAGGTGAGCCACACCAGCGCGGTCAGCGGCGCCTCGAAGTTCATCTTCGTGGCGTTCTTGTAGCGGGCCGACTGGACGGCCTCGTTGATCACGTAGCTGAGGAAGCTCGCGATGATCATCACGACGCGCATCACGAAGAGCCACACCAGGAGCTGCACCTGGATGATCGGGTCGTGCGCGGCGAGGAGGATGAAGGTGATCAGCGCGACGCCGGTCACGCCGTAGGTCTCGAAGCCGTCGGCCGAGGGGCCCACCGAGTCGCCGGCGTTGTCACCGGTGCAGTCGGCGATCACGCCAGGGTTCCGGGCGTCGTCCTCCTTGATGCGAAAGACGATCTTCATGAGATCGGAGCCGATGTCCGCGATCTTGGTGAAGATGCCGCCGGCGATGCGGAGAACCGAGGCGCCCAGCGACTCGCCGATGGCGAAGCCGATGAAGCACGGGCCGGCGAAGTCCGCGGGGACGAAAAGGAGGATGCAGAGCATGATCAGCAGCTCGGTGCTGATCAGCGCCATGCCGATGCTCATTCCCGCCCGCAGGGGGATCGCGTAGGTCGGGTACGGCTTGCCGCCGAGACTCGCGAACGCGGTCCGGCTGTTGGCGAAGGTGTTCACCCGGATGCCGAACCAGGCGACCCCGTAGCTGCCGGCGATGCCGACCAGGCTGAAGAACAGGATGGTGATCACCTTGATCACGTCCATCCGCTGCAAGAAGCCGAAGTAGAGGACCATCACCGCGCCGATGAGCACCTCGAGCGCGAGGATGAACTTCCCCTGGGTGATGAGGTACGTCTTGCAGGTCTCGTAGATGAGCTCGCTGATCTCGAGCATCGCCTTGTGGACCGGCAGCTTCCGGAGCTGGGCAAACTGGTAGATGCCGAAGCCGAACCCGAATAGGCAGATCAACAGGCCCCACATCAGGAGCGAGCGGCCGTTGGTGCCGCCCAGGAAGGTGACCTTGCTGAGATCGGGAAGCTGCAGCTCCACCTCGCTGGCGAACGCCGAGCCGGACAGGACCAGCGCGGCCAGTCCCGTCCACCGGGCCAGGCCCCGAAGACCCCGGTGAGCCCCGGGGGTGCGTGACGCGTTCATGTGCACATCTCCTCGAAAGGACGATCGAGGGGTTGGCCGCCCGCATCACGCGGACGCTTCAGCGCAGCCTCGTTCCACGGGAACCGGGCCGAACCCCTCCCCGTAGCGGGCGCGCAGATAGCACACACCAGGCCCTGACTTGAAGAGTTGGCCGCCGGGGAGGCCGGACCGCCGCAGGCGCGGCTGCTTGGCCTGGTGAGCGGGCCTGCGGGCGTGGCCTTCCGCGGGTTTAGAGGCGGGGTGCTCAACCCCGGGGGGGCCAGCGGACGAGGCGACCGCGCTCGCTGGCAGTGACCTTGGTGTTCCAGCTCATCTCCTGACTCCAGGAGAAGGCGAGGGTGCCGCCCGGTTCGCCCGAGCCCTCGACCCGAGGCGCGAACCACTCGGCGAGCGCGGTGGGATCGGTCAGCAGTCTCCAGACCGGGACTTCGGGACGTCTCCGCGGCTCATGACTGCATCTGGCGGGGAGGGCGGGGCAGGTGCGTCCGGGCCGAGCGCCGGATGGCCGAGGAGCGAGATCCGGAAGGTGCGGCCTCCGGGCGCGTCCGGCTTGTGATGGCGGGTCACGAGATCGGAGAAGGTCGCGAGGAGCTCCTCGAGGAACTCGTTCTGCGAGCGTGCGGAGGCGAACCGCACCTCGGTCTGCAACGTGAGCGTCGGGAGCTTCTTTCCGGCGGCCTCCGCCCGGGGCCGGAGCGCGCTCACCTCCTGGAGCACGCGGGTGGCCGCGGCGAGGAGGTACATGCTCGAGAAGCGGTCGTGCGCCTCGTCCGCGGTCATCCCGAGCTGGCCCAGCAGCTGGGGCGCGAGAACGTAGGAGCGCGCGGTGGCCTGGAGCAGCCGCTCGACGCAGTTCCGCTTCCGGCGCTCCCCGACGTAGGTCAACAGCCCGGCCGCCTCGAGGGCCCGAACGTGGTGGCCGATCCGCTGCCGTGGCAGGCCCAGCGTCCGGGCAATGCCCGCGCTCGAGTCAGGCTCCCGGAGGGCCGACAGGATGCGGAGCCTGGCCGGATCCAGCATCACCCCCGCCCGAACAGGTTCCTCGACAACCTCCAGCTCGGCCTGGGCGGCAACTTGCAAGATTCAGATGATTGTCTAGACAGTAATGACTGTCAAGCTGTAACAACAAGGTCCTAATCAAGAATTGCTATTGAAAATCGAAGGCTTGGATGGATCCCGCGAGGTGCCTCCCGCGAGGTGCCAGACACCGTTACCGACACCTCGTTACCGGCCGCCGGGGTGTCAATCACTTCGTTTTGGGCCTCGTCTCCGGTCGATGTCGAGCTGCCGGCGCGCCCATCGCCCCAGGTCCCACGCGACAAGGACGGCCGGCCCCGCGATCGCGAAGCGCAGCAGCGTCCGACGGGCCCATCCCTAGAGCCGAAGCCGCTCGAAGAGGCGGATCGGCAGCGCCCGGATGACTGCCATGACCCACCGCCACTTCGACGGGACGTAGACCACCCGCTCCCGTCGCTCCAGCGCCCGGTGGATCCGCCGTCCCGCCACGTCCACGTCCGTCACCAGCCGGGGGGAGAGCTTTCGCCCGGCGATCATCGGCGTGTCGATGGGCCCAGGCTTGATCGTCAGCACCGTCACTCCGGTGCCGCGCAGACGATGTCCGAGCCCGCTCGCATACGTGGTCACCGCCGCCTTCGCCGCGCCGTAGACGTAGTTGTCCGCCCGCCCGCGCTCTCCCGCGACGCTGGAAAGCACGCCGATCGTCCCCCGCCCGGCCGCTCTCATTCGCTCGGCCGCCGCCTCCATCAGCGTGGCCGTGCTCGTGAAGTTCACGTCCCACGACGCCACCGCCTGCCGTGGGTCCCCCTGACAGGCCTGCTGATCGGGGAGGTCACCGTGCGCCACCAGCACCACGTCGAGCCCGTCCAGCGCCTGCTCCGCCTCGCCGACCAGCGTGCGGTGCCGCTCGAGCTCGCACAGGTCCGCCACCCGCCGCATCACCACCTCGGCCCCGCGCACCGCCAGATCGTCCGCCACCGACGCGAGGTGGTCCCGCGAGCGCGCCACCAGCGCCAGACGTGCCCCCGCCGCCGCGTACACCCGCGCGACCGCCTGCGCGATGCCGCTGGTCGCTCCCAGCACCAGCACCCGCCGCGGCTCGGTCATCCCATCACCCGCGACCAGAAGCGGGACCGGAACGCCGGGTCGATGAACGTCGCGAACTCGTCCATCCGCGGATAGCCGAGGCGGAACGTCTCGCCGGACATCCGCGCGTCCTTCGCCGGGTAGATCGCCCCGCCGTAGGTCCGCACCACCGCGTCCATCTCGTCGAGGTAGGTCAGCGTCTCCTCGCCCCGGTTCGGAACGTCGACGGTCAGTGTCCACCCCGGCCGGGGGAAGGAGAGCATCCCGGGCGACTCCAGCGACCCGAAGCGCTTCAGCACCGAGAGAAACGAGCCCTGTCCACGCGTCGAGGTGAGCGCGAGCAGCGCCCGCACCCCCTCCATGTCCGGAACCACCGACTGGTGCTGGAAGAAGCCCCGCCGGCCATAGAGCCGGTTCCATCCTCCGAGCGCGTCCAGCGGGTGGAAGAACTTCCAGATCGACCTGCGCGTCTTCCACCGCGGCAGGTGGTCGTAGAGCGCATTGAACGTCCTCAGCAGGAAAGGCGAGAGCAGGAACTCCGGCGCCTCGAAGGGGACCTTCGTCGGTCGCGGCCGCCGCGGCGCTCTGGCTGGACCCTCGGCGATGTTGCCGCGAAAGAAGACGCCTCGCCCCAGCGCTCGCCCCCGGGCCAGCCCGTCGACCCAGGCCACCGTGTGTGAGTGCGTCTCCTGAGAGGCCTCGTCCAGCGCCTCGCACTCCTCCAGCGACGCGAAGCGAATCCCCTCCGCGTCCACCCACCCGCTCGGCGCCCGCTCCAGCTGCAGCTCCACCCAGGTGATGAGCCCGGTCAGGCCGAGCCCGGCCAC
>DASXGF010000614.1:0-3796 GCA_036489275.1 Myxococcaceae bacterium
GACGCGAAGGTGGGCATGGTGCAGGTGCGCTGGGGCCACCTGAACCGCGAGTTCTCCATCCTCACCCAGGCCCAGAGCATCTTCCTCGACGGGCACTTCATCATCGAGCACACCGCCCGGAACCGCTCGGGCTGCTTCTTCAACTTCAACGGCACCGCGGGCATCTGGCGGCGCACGGTCATCGGCGATGCCGGCGGCTGGCAGCACGACACTCTCACCGAGGACCTGGACCTCAGCTACCGCGCGCAGCTGAAGGGCTGGCAGTTCATCTTCCTGCCCGAGGTGGTCTCGCCGGCCGAGGTGCCGGTGGACATGAACGCGTTCAAGAGCCAGCAGCACCGCTGGGCCAAGGGCTCGATCCAGACCGCGCGGAAGCTGCTGCCGACCATCCTCCGCTCGCCGCTGCCCTTCGCGGTCAAGCGCGAGGCGTTCTTCCACCTCACCAACAACATCGCCTATCTGCTGATGGTGCTGCTGTCGGTGCTGATGCCGCTGTCGATGGTGGTGCGCTTCAACCACGGCCTCTACTCGACGCTTTTCCTCGACCTGCCGTTCTGCCTCGCGGCGACGGCGTCGGTCTGCTTCTTCTACGTCGCGACCCAGCGCGAGCTCGGGCTCACGGGGTGGCAGCGGGTGAAGTACCTGCCGTTCATCATGTCTCTGGGGATCGGGCTGGCGATCAACAACGCCAAGGCGGTCATCGAGGCACTGCTGAACGAGCAGAGCGCCTTCGCCCGCACGCCCAAGACGGGCAGCGAGGGGAAGAGCATCCGGTCGACGGTGAAGCGGAGCTACCTCGGCGCGCGGACCATGATGCCGCTCATCGAGCTGGGTTTCGGGCTCTACTTCTCGGGCGCGCTGTGGTTCGCGATCGACGCGGGCATCTGGACGTCGGTGCCGTTCCTGGTGCTGTTCCAGGTGGGCTTCCTGTACGTCGGGGCGATGAGCCTGTTCCAGGGCCGGTCCATCGACCGCCGGGCGCTGGCTCCCGCCGTTGCGCCGGCGCCGTCCGCCCAGCGCGCGGCCTGAGACGGCGTCACCCGGCGTCGGTCGCTTCGCGGAGCAGGAGATAGGTCCGCGTCTCCGGCGGCGAGGCGTCCACCGGCGCGCACTGGCCGTCGACCCGCATCCGCTCGACGGATTTGAGAAGCAGCCCCCCGTCGGGGCAGCCGGTGAGCTCGACCGGCAAGCTGGCCTCGCAACCCGGGCCGGTCGGCCCCATCCGCGGGGCGCGTGTCTCGCCGGCCAGTCCGGTCGCCGTCCGGTAGAGCATCACCCGTGCGCTGCTGGCGCGCCCGGGCGTGCCACCGTCGGCCCAGCGGCGCTCGACGTCGAGCACGACCGTCCCTCCGTCGTCCGTCGCGCGGTAGCTCCAGCTCGGGTCGGAGGCGAGCACCCAGCGGCCCCCGAACTCGTTCCGGCAGCCCTCGGGAAGCGAACGGGAGACCGGTGTCTCCGGAGGAGGCGGCGGGGGCGCGGCGCAGGCGGCGAGCAGCCCGAGCGCCCCGGCGAGGCACGGCCCGCGGGCGCGACGCCGGATGGCCGGAGCGGGAAGGGCGGGCGGCATTCAGGGGCTGAGCGTGGCCTGCGAGGAGCCGGGGGGACTGCTGCCGACTCCGCTCGCGGGGACGGGCTCGAACAGCGCCTCGACGAACTCGTGCGGGTCGAAGGGTCGCAGGTCGACGATCTTCTCGCCCACGCCCACCCAGGTGACGGGGATCTTCAGCTCGTCGCTGATGCCGATGACCACCCCGCCCTTGGCGGTTCCGTCGAGCTTGGTGAGCGCGATGCCGGTGACTCCCACCGCCTCCTGGAACTGCTTGGCCTGGGCGATGGCGTTCTGACCCACCGTGGCGTCGAGGACGAGGAGCACTTCGTGCGGCGCCCCGGGCAGCGCCTTGTCCAGGACCCGCTTCACCTTCTTCAGCTCCTCCATCAGCGGGGTCTTGGTATGGAGGCGGCCAGCGGTGTCCACCAGCACGGCGTCGGCACCGTCGGCCAGGGCGCGCTTCACGGCGTCGAACACCACCGCGCCCGGGTCCGAGCCGTCGGGTCCGCTCACCAGCGTGGCGCGCGCGCGATCGGCCCAGACGTCGAGCTGCTCGGTGGCCGCGGCGCGGAACGTGTCGCCAGCGGCAATGACCACCTTCTTCCCGTTCTGGGTCAGCTTCGCCGCGAGCTTGCCGATGGTGGTGGTCTTCCCCGCGCCGTTCACCCCGACGACCATGGTCACGTGCGGTGGGCCGCCGCCCTGGAGCGAGGCGGGGCGCGGCAAGGTCACCATGCGCTCGACCTCCGAGCGGATGAGCCCCTTCACCCGGCCCACGTCGCCGAGCTCGCGCTTCTTGAGGCGGTCGCGCGCGGTGTCAACCAGCTCCGACGCGGTCCGGACGCCGATGTCCGCGGTGAAGAGGATCTCCTCGAGCTGGGCGAGCACGCCGTCGTCCACCGCCGCACCCCGGGAGAAGAGTCCGTTGAGCCGGGCCATGAACCCCTCTCCGCGAGTGCGCTCCAGCCCGGCGGCGAGCGTCCGGCCCGCCTGGGCCTCGGCGCGGGCACGGGCCTCTTGCTCCAGCCGCCGTTGGTCCGCCTCCGCCGCCTCGCGGGCGCGGACCTCCTCCTCCTCGCGAAGCCGGCGAGCCTCGGCGTCCTCGCGGGCGCGCCGCTCGCGGGCCTCGGCCTCCGCCGCCTTCTTCGCGCGGTACTCCTCGCGCTTGGCTTCCTCCTCACGCTCCTTGAGGCCGCGGGCCTCTGCCTCGAGGCGGGACCGCTCGGCCGACTCGGCCTCGGCGCGGGCCTTCTCTTGAAGCTCCCGGCGCTCGCGGGCGAGGGCGTCGGCGCGGGCGCGGGCGACGGCGGCCTCCTCGCGGGCGCGCTCCTCGTCGGGGCCGGGGGCGATCTCTGGACGGACGGGCGGTGGGGCCGGCAGCTCGGGCGGCGGAGGTGCAGCCTCGGTCCGGCGCCGCGCGCGGGCCCGGAGGGCAAGGGCGGTCGAAGCCGCGAGGACGACGAGGAGGCCTCCCCCGATGAGCTCGATCTGCTGGAGGTCGAGCCCGAGGAACAGCTCGGGGGGCGGGGTAGGGACCTGGGCGAGGAGCTGGAACGGCGACATGAGGCGCCTCTCTTACGTCAACTCACGCTTTCGTCGACACCCGGTGGGTGCGGTAAGAGTCGTCCCACAGCATGCGCCGCGCGCTCGCCCTCGTCTCCCTGCTCAGTCTCCTCCCTGCCTGCATCGTCGAGGCGCCCAGCTCCGACAAGTCGGGCGCCGTGCCGTCCGGCCCCCGTGCCCAGGTGAAGGCCGTCCCGGTGAAGAACGGCGCGGTGCTGGGTGAGGTGGCCGAGCTGGTCGGGGCCACCTTCGCCCCGCCTGCGATGACGGTGGGCGACCCGACACGGGTGGTGCTGGTGTTCCGCGGCATCAAGCCCACCACCGACGACTGGCAGGTCTTCGTCCACGTGGAGGACGCGGAGGGGAGGGGAGAGCGCCTCAACGCCGACCACCCGCTCCGTGAGCCGACCAGCACCTGGAAGCCGGGACAGCTCGTCCAGGACGAGTTCGCGCTCGTCCTGCCCGCGGGCTGGAGGTCGCGCGCGGTGAACGTCTTCGTGGGGCTCTGGCTGCCGGGCACGAACGCGCGGATGAAGGTGCGAAACCCCGAGACGGTCCGCACCGACGGGAACGACCGGGTGCTGCTCGTGCAGCTGCCGGTGGCTGGCTAGGAAAAAAACCGGAGTGGCCCTGTAAGCCGAGTTCTGTTCCCCCGTGGAGTCTCCCCCGCGAGGGCGGCGAACA
>DASXGF010000745.1:0-4030 GCA_036489275.1 Myxococcaceae bacterium
TGCGCATCGTCTTGGCGCGCGTCGGTCCGCGGGCCGCCGGCGCAGGTCGTTTCCCGAGGCGGAAGCGCGAAAGCGCAACCGGAAGGTTGCGGAAGGTGTTTGCGCAACCGGCCGGTTGCGCATCGACGCGTCGGGCAACCTCCTGGTTGCGCCAGGCCTACCGCCCGAGGAACACGCTGCCGCCGCGCGACAGCCACGCCGTGGTGAGGCCGGGGAGCACGCCCAGCACAACCACCGCCACGGTGCTCAGCACCAGCGCGAGCTCGGTGGCCAGGCTCCGCTCCGGAAGCGCTCCGGCCTCGGGCGCGGGGCGCATGTACATGTAGACCACCACGCGGAGGTAGTAGTACGCGCCGACCGCGCTGGTGAGCACGCCGACGAGGACCAGGCCGACCAGGCCCGCGTCCACCGCCGCCTTGAAGATGAGCAGCTTCCCCATGAAGCCCGCCATCGGGGGAATGCCGCCCAGCGACAGCATGAACACCGCCATCGCCACCGCCCAGCCCGGCTTGCGCTGCCCCAGGCCGGCGAGCCGGTCCAGGTCCCAGGCGAAGCCGCGGACCTCGTCGTCCTTGTTCTCCAGCGCCCCCAGCACCCCGAACGCCCCCACCGTCGTGACCGTGTAGGCCAGCAGGTAGAAGAGGATGGCCCGCAGCGCCGCCGCAGTGTCCGGCGTCGCGCCCGCGGCCAGCGCCGTCACTCCGAGCACGCCGCCGCGCGTCGACCCGCTTCGCACGAAGAGCGACGCCACGCCCACCAGGAGGTAGCCGGCGTGGGAGATCGACGAATAGGCCAGCATCCGCTTCACGTTCCGTTGTGGGAGCGCGAGCAGGTTGCCGACGATCATCGTCAGGAAGGCGAGCGTCGAGAAGCCCGTCAGCAGCGCATCACCGGGGATGCCGCCCCCCAGCACCAGGAATACCCGCACCATCGCCGCGAAGGCGGCCGCCTTCACCGCCACGCTCATCATCGCGGTCACCGGCGTCGGTGCTCCCTCGTAGACGTCCGGGGTCCACATGTGGAAGGGCACCGCGGCGATCTTGAAGCCGAAGCCTGCGCCCACCAGCGCCAGCCCGCAGCAGGCGAGCCTCCTCCGGTCGGCCAGGGTCGGGTCGCTGAAGATCCGCGCCAGCTCGTTGGCCATCTGCGGGAGGAGCGTGCTCCGCGTCGCGCCGAAGAGCAGCGAAGTGCCGTAGAGGAGGATCGCCGAGCTGAAGGCGCCGAGGATGAAGTACTTGAACCCCGCCTCTGCGGGCCGCGGCCCACGGCGCAGATACGCCGCCAGCGCGTAGGTCGCGACGCTGAGGATCTCCAGATTGATGAACAGGAAGATGAGCTCGTTGGAGAGCCCGAGGAGGCTCATTCCCGCGCCGCCGAAGAGCAGCAGGGCATAGAACTCGCCGCGCTCGGCGTTCCGCCCGCGGAGGAACGCCGGAGCGAGCAGCGCGGACAGCCCCACGCCGATGCAGACCAGGAGCGACACCAGGCTTCCGAACGGGTCGAGCACCGCGAACCCGCGGAACACCTCCACCGGAGCGGAGAAGGAGATCCCTGCTGCGACGACCCCGGCGAGCACCGTCGTGCCGACGGTCAGCGGCGCCTGGAAGCTGCGCGAAGCCGAGGAGAGGAAGACCTCGGAGAGCACGACCACGCACGCGCCCGCGGTGAGGATCAACGCGGGCCAGAGCGGCAGGAGGTCGGTGGTCGTCAGCGTGGGCAGCGGGAGCATGAGGGCCTAGCGCCGGGCGGAGGCGCCGGCGGGCATGGCCGCCACCGGCGAGGGAGTGGGGAGCGGGACGACGGTCACCCGGGTGTCCTCGTCGCGCTGCTGCACGTCGAGGCCCACCTGCGCGCGGGCGACGAGCCGCTGGGTGGAGGGCTGGAGCCGGTCGAGGAAGAAGCTGGGAAGGACGCCCATCACCAGGACCATCACGACGAAGGGCAGGGCGGTCGCGAGCTCCCGGCCGTTCACGTCCTTGAGCCGGGCGTTCTCCACCTGGACCAGCGGGCCGAAGAAGACCCGCTGCACCATCCACAGCATGTAGCTGGCTCCGAGGATGACCCCGGTGGCGGCAAGGACGCCCAGCCAGATCGGCAGCTGGGTGGACTTGAACGTCCCGAGCAGCACCAAGAACTCGCCGATGAACCCGTTGGTGCCGGGGACGGCGATGCTGGAGAAGGTGATGATCAGGAACAGCGCGGCGAACACCGGCATGCTCTTCGCCACGCCGCCGAAGTCGATGATGTTCCGCGTGTGCCGCCGCTCATAGAGGTAGCCGAAGAGCAGGAAGAGCGCTCCGGTGGACACACCGTGGTTCAGCATCTGGTAGGCGCTGCCGGTCGCGCCCTCGGCGGTGAGGGCGAAGATGCCCAGCATGCAGAACCCGAGGTGGCTGACCGAGCTGTAGGCGATGAGCCGTTTCACGTCCGTCTGGGCGAGGCACATCATCGCCCCGTAGACGATGCCCACCACCGCGAGGACGGCGAAGGCGATCCGCATCTGCTGCGCCGCCACCGGGAAGAGGGGAATGGCGTAACGCCAGAACCCGAAGGTCCCCATCTTCAGCATCACCCCGGCGAGGATGACCGACCCCGCCACCGGCGCCTCGGTGTGCGCGTCCGGCAGCCAGGTGTGCACCGGGAACATCGGCACCTTGATCGCGAAGGCGATCGCGAAGGCCAGGAACATCCATGGCCCGTAGGTGCGGAGCGCCAAGGCCAGCGGCGAGAGCGAGGCGCAGCTGGCGGCCTTGCCTGCGAGGCACGCTGCGAGCTCGCGGTTCGCCGGAGCGAGCGAGTTGTAGAACGCGGCGTAGTCGAAGCTGCGAGCGCCGGCGGGCTGGGCGACGAAGTACACCGCGAGGATCGCCACCAGCATGAGGAGCGAACCGGCGAAGGTGTAGAGGAAGAACTTCATCGCCGCCATGATTCGCTTCTCCGACCCCCACATCCCCACCAGCAGGTACATCGGGACGAGCATCGCCTCGAAGAAGATGTAGAAGAGGATCACGTCCAGCGACGCCAGGGCCCCGAGCATCGCGGTCTGGATGAGGAGCAGCGCCAGGTGGAAGGCCTTCACCCGCTCCTGGATGAAGCTCCAGCTGCAGAGCACCACCAGAGGTCCGAGGAAGCCGGTGAGCAGCATCAGCGACACGGCCAGGCCGTCGACCCCGACGTGGTAGCTGATGCCGAGATCGGTGATCCACGGGACGCGCTGCTCGAGCTGGAACTCGGACCCCTTCGGGTCGAACATCGCGTACAGGAGCACCGTCAGCCCGAAGTTGAAGAGCATCGCGAGGAACGTCCAGGAACGGACCAGCCGCTTCTCGTTCTGCGGGAGCAGCGCCACCAGCACCGCCGAGAGCAGGGGCTGGAAGACGACCAGGCTGACGATCCAGGGAGTCAGCGTGGTCATCGGAGCACCCAGGTCAGCACGACGCCGATTGACACCAGCAACCCCAGCGCCATCACCGTGGCGTAGTTCTGGGCGTTGCCGGTCTGGGTGTAGCGGAGCCAGCCCCCCACCCGTCTGAGCACCAGCGCCGTGCCGCCCACGGCGACGCCGTCGATGAGCCCGGCGTCCACGATCTTGTAGAGGCCCTTGGAGAGCACGGTGAAGGGCCGGATGATCAGGAGGTCGTAGAGCTCGTCGATGTAGAACTTGTGACGCGCCCAGCGCCAGGGAGTGGCGATGAACGCCGGCAGCGGCCGACCGGCCCGGGCAGGCAGCCACACCCGGTAGACCAGCCAGGCCAGCGCGCCTCCGATGAGGGCGATGGCGGTGGCGAGGCCGAGCCCGGGCCAGAACGGCGAGGTCTCGTACTTCACCGTCCCGTAGCGCGCAGCCAGGCCCTCTGCCTGCTGCAGCGCCGGATAGAAGTACCCCTGCAGCAGCGCGACCTTCTCTCCGCGCGGGCCCGGGACGGCGTCAGGCCAGCCCTAGCCGATCCCCAGGACGGAGACGATGGCGAGCACCACCAGCACGAACACCATCCGGAAACCGCTCTCGTGCGCGTGCGGGATCCGCGCG
>DASXGF010000659.1:0-2250 GCA_036489275.1 Myxococcaceae bacterium
CTTCGAGATGGAGTATGCGGGGACGACCGGCACCGGCGCGATGGCCGCCAGCGAGAGGACGTTCACGATCGCCCCTCCGGACCGGGTCAGGAGCGGCAGGAAGGCGCGGGACATCCGGAGCGAGCCGTAGCAGTTGACCGCCAGCTGCCGCTCGATGGCCTCGACCTCGCTGAGATCGTCCGCGACGGCGATGCCGGCGTTGTTGACGAGGAGGTCCAGGCTCCCCAGCTCCCGGGCGGCCCGCTGGATCTGGGCGTCGTTCGTCACGTCCAGCGTCACCGGGGTCACGCGCGGGTCCGGATGCTGGAGTCGGCCGCGCGTCCCGGCGAACACCCTCCTCGCGCCTCGCCGGAGCGCCTCGTTGACCAGGGCCGCGCCGATGCCTCGGTTTGCGCCGGTGATCAGGATCGTCTTGTCGGTGATCTTCATGTCGTTCTTTCCATGTCTCGAGGAGGTCGAGCTCAGCGGCTGCTCGACGGGGTGGAGGGGAGGGCGCGCCGTCCCAGGTATCGCCACGCAGCGAGCGACAATCCGGCGAGCGTCAGCGCGATGCCGAAGGGACGGAGCCAGACGACCCAGGAGGCCGCCGCCCCGAGGAAGGAGAGGTACATCGCCAGGCACAGGGGGCACTTCGGGACCAGCACCGTGATGAGCGTGCCGACGGCGGCCATGCCCAGCGGCCGCCGTGCCGGACGGAGGGACTCCGCCAGCCGTTCGTCCTTCGATCGTGCGAGGTTCATCGTCGGCTCCTGTTCGGTCGTCTCGGACCGGGTCAGGAATAGCGACGACCGCGGAGCGGCCGGGAGTAACAAGAGCGACGGGGTTACGATCGGCGGATGGACTCTTCGATTGCCGCGGCGGGGCGCGCTCTGCGTGCCGGAGATCCGCTGGGTGCGCTCAAGCGCGTCGCGCTGCGAGACGACCCGCCGGGGCTCGCGCTGCGGGGCATCGCGATGGCCCAGCTGGGCGAGCTCCCCAGAGCGCGGGACCTGCTGCGGCGGGCCGCGCGCGGGTTCGGTCCCCGGGAGAGCGTCGGACGGGCCCGCTGCCTCACCGCGGAGGCCGAGGTGGCCCTCGCTGCGCGGGACCTCGGAGGGCCCTCACGCTGGCTCGCCGAGGCGCTGCGGATCTTCGAGGCGCACGGTGACCGGGAGAACGCCGCGCACGCACGGCTCCTCCAGATCCGGCGGCTGCTCCTGGTGGGTCGGGTCGACGAGGCGGGCGGCGCCCTCGGCACCCTCGATCCCGAGCTCCCCGCGCCCCTCGCCGCCGTCGCCGAGCTGGTTGCCTTCGAGATCGCCATTCGCCGGGGTCGGCCCGCGCAGGCGCGCGACGCGCTCGAGAGAGCGCGGGAGGCCGCTCTCCGCTCGGGTGTCGGAGCGCTCGTCGCCGAGGTCGATCAGGCGGGACGGGCCCTCGTGCTGCCTGCCGCCCGGCTCGTCGGAGCAGGGGAGGCGCGGCCGGTGACGCTGGCCGAGGTGGCGGAGGTGCTCGCCTCGCCGGACCTGATCGTCGACGGCTGCCGGCGAGCGACCCGGCGCGGTGAGCGGGTGGTGCGGCTGGACCGCCGCCCGGTGCTCTTCGCGTTGGTCCGGACGCTTGCCGAGGCCTGGCCCGGAGACGCGAGCCGCGCGGTATTGATGGACCAGGCCTTCGGCGCCCGGCGGACCAACGATTCGCATCGCGCCCGGCTCCGGGTGGAGATGGGGCGGCTGCGCCGGGAGCTGCGTCCGCTCGCAGCGGTGCGGGCCACCGCCGCCGGCTTCGGCCTGATTCCGCGCGGCGCGGTCGCGGTGCGGCTCCTGGCGCCTCCCATCGAGAGCCCGGACGCGGAGGTCCTGGCGCTGCTCGCCGACGGCGAGGGATGGTCGACCTCGGCGCTGGCCCTGGCGCTGGGGTCCAGCCAGCGGACCGTCCAGCGAGCGCTCCGTGCGCTCGAGGAGGCGGGGCAGGCGCGCTCGGCCGGGCGGGGGCGCTCGCAGCGCTGGCTCTCGGCGCCGATCACCGGATTCGCGACGACCTTGTTGCTCCCCGGTTCGGACGGCTTCGGCTAGGAGGAGACCATGGCCAAGACAGGGCAGCCGGCGGAGATCGTCCGCGAGTACGGCCCGTTCCCGGGTGTCTCCAACGTGGCCGGGGTGAGCTTCGACGGGCAGCGGGTCTGGTTCGCCGCAGGGGAGACGGTGCGCGCGTTCGACCCGGAGACGGGCGCGAGCGAGAAGGTGCTCGACGTCGCCGGGGACGCGGGCA
>DASXGF010000698.1:0-2236 GCA_036489275.1 Myxococcaceae bacterium
CCCTCGGCGTCGAACATCGCGCCCTGGTCGTCGAAGCTGTGGCTGATCTCGTGCCCGATGACGGTCCCGACGCCGCCATAGTTCGCTGCGGCGGGAGCGTCCGGGTCGAAGAATGGCGGCTCGAGGATGGCCGCGGGGAAGTTGAGGCCGTTGTGCAGCGGGAGGTTCACCGCGTTGACGGTCTGCGGCTCCATGCACCACTCACCCTTGTCCACCGGCTTGCCGAGGAGGGCGAGGTGTCGCCGGTAGTCGAAGAGGCTGGCCCGCTGGACGTTGCCCAGGAGGTCGCCCCGCGAGATCTCGAGGGGGGAGTAGTCCACCCAGTGCTCGGGGTAGCCCACGCTGACCTTGAGGCTCCGCACCTTCGCCTGGGCCTGGGCCTTGGTCTCCGGCGCCATCCAGTCGAGGGCCTGGATCCGCCGGTCGAAGGAGGCGGCGATCTGCCGGACCATCTCCTCGATCTGCGCCTTGGCCGCGGGCGGAAACCAGCGCGCCACGTAGAGCTTGCCGACGGCGTCCCCCATCCCGGCCTCCTCGCGGAAGCCGACCGACTTCGAGCGGAGCTCGCCGACGGCCTCCACCGCTCGCTTCCAGCGCGCGCTCAGCTCGGGGGTCCCTGCCAGGACCTTTCCGTAGAAGGCGAAGTTCTCGTCGACGAAGGCCTGCGAGAGCAGCGGGGCGTGCCGGTCCACGACCCGGAACGCCATCCACTCCTTCCAGGTGGAGAGCGGGACCTGCCTGGTCAGCGCGGCCAGACCGGTCACGGCCTTCGGCTGCCAGACCACCACGGCGGCCTGCTTCTGCAGTCCGGCCCCGGTGAAGAACGCGTTCCAGTCCAGCCCGGGGGCGTGCTTCCCGAAGTCGGTGCGCTTCCAGGTCGCAGCGTGGCGCACCTCGACCGAGTCGGCGCGCGTTGCATGTGCCTTGGCGATGCGGGTCTCGAGGTCGAGGATTCGCCCGGCCTTCTCGGCGGAACCGGCGATGCCGGCGAGCTCCAGCACCCGCGCGATGTGGGCGCGGTACGCGTCCCGGGTGGCGACCATCTTCGGATTGGTGGAGAGGTAGTACTCGCGGTCGGGCATCCCCAGACCGCCCTGGAACAGGTAGCCCACGTAGACGGTGGGATGGTTCAGGTCCGGCGCCACCCAGAGCCCGAAGAGCCGGCTGGTGTGGAAGTGCGTCGCGTTCAGCGCGTCGACGTCGGTCCGCAGGTCCGCGCCCAGCGCCCGGGCCAGCGCCTTCCGGTCGTGCAGCGCGGAGATGGCGGCGAGCTGCGCGCGAAGCGGCTCGAGCCCTCGGGTCTCCACCGTGGCCTCGTCGAGGTAGCTGGCATAGAAGTCACCGAGCTTCCGCTCCTCCGATCCTGCGGCCGCGTTCCCGCTCGCCGCCGCCTCGAGGAGCGCACGGGTACGCTGGGTGGCCTGGTCGGCGAGGATGTTGAAGGTCCCCCAGCGGCTCGAATCGACGGGGATCTCGGTCCGCTCGAACCAGCTGCCGTTGGCGTAGAGGAAGAAGTCGTCTCCAGGCGCGACTGAGCGGTCCATCCCCGCGAGGTCGACCCCGTGAACGCCGGCGTCGGGCGCCGCAGCGGGGGCCGCGACGGGCGCGGGCGTCGCCTGGGGCGGGCGACTCGTCTCGGTGGAGGCGCAGGCGAGCGTCAGCGCGAGGACGAGGAGAAAGCCTGTTCGTTGGATCATGACTCCCCTTCAGGCAAGGACGGGTGCGTTTGCAAGCGAGAAGGGCGGCGAGGCGGTGGAACGGGGCTCCGGCCGCACATCCGTGCAGCGAACGGCGAGGCCGGCCCGGGTCAGGAGGTGGACGAGGCGCACACCGGTGCTTGCCCTCGCGCCGGCGGACTGTGGCACGGTGCAGCCCACGCCCATGGAACGCAACGACGCCATCGCCTGGGCCGTCGCCACGGGGGTGTGGATCGGCGTGCTGGCCCTGCTCCTCTGGCTGGCGAGCCGCGAGCGTCCGGGCACCGGGCGGTGGCTGCACTGGTTCGGACCGCGCATCGCGGCAGGGCTCGTGCTGTGGGTCGGGGTCTTCGGCGCGACGCGCTGGGCCGAGCGAAAGCTCGGGTTCCGGGCGGAATCGCACCCCAGGGTCGTGCGTTCCACCGGGGTGCACTCCCGGTCACGCTCGCCGTAGCCGGCCGGAACTGCCCGCGAAAGATGCCCGGGCGCCCCCCGCGAAGCGCCGGTGGGACTCCTTGGGCTGTCGAGGAGGGCCATGA
>DASXGF010000699.1:0-4535 GCA_036489275.1 Myxococcaceae bacterium
AGCCGCCGCGCGCTGGCCACGATGCGCCATCGGGTCTCGACACTGGCCGCCGGGTCACCCTGGACCGTGGGCTCCGGCGCGGGCGCGGGCAAGGGGACACCCTGGCGCGTGGTGGCGCAGGCGGCGCACACGAGGAGGGAACAGGCAGCGAGGCGGCGGAGCACGGCGGCGGCCCATCGTGACCTCCGCCGGACGGTCGTCAAGAAAGCCCCCCGTCGGAGTGTTGGAGGGGGGCGGCTCACCGCGTAAAGTCGAGGACTCGACCCCCATGTCCGAGAAGCCGCGCATCGTCGGGATCGACCTCGGGACCACCAACACCCTGGTGGCATCCGTGCGGAACCGCATCCCGAAGGTCGTCCCCACGGACAGGGGCAACCTGGTCCTGCCGTCGGTGGTGGCGCTCAGCGAAAAGGGCGACCTGCTCATCGGAAAGATGGCCAAGGACCAGATGGTGGTGAATCCGAAGAACACCATCTATGGCGCGAAGCGTCTCATCGGCCGCCAGTACGCGAGCCGGGTGGTGCAGGAGCTCAAGGAGTACTTCACCTACGACATCCTCGAGGGCCCCAAGGGCGACGTGGCGGTGAACCTCGGAGGCACCACCTACAACCTGGAGCAGATCAGCGCCTTCGTCCTCGGCCACGCCAAGCGCATCTCCGAGCAGTTCCTGGGAAGCCCGTGCCCGGAGGCGGTCATCTCGGTGCCCGCCTACTACAACGACCTGCAGCGCGCGGCGGTGAAGGAGGCCGGGCGGCTGGCGGGCTTCGAGGTGAAGCGGATCGTCAACGAGCCCACCGCGGCGGCGCTGGCCTACGGCTTCAACCGCGGGCTGGACCAGAACGTCCTGGTCTACGACCTGGGCGGTGGAACGTTCGACGTCTCGGTGCTGCAGATCACCGGCAACGTGTTCGAGGTACTGGCCACCGGCGGCGACACCTTCCTCGGCGGCGTGGACTTCGACAACCGGATCATCGACTACGTGCTGGACAGCTTCCTCCAGCAGACCCGGGTGGATCTCAGCCAGAGCCCCATCGCGATGCAGCGGATCAAGAACGCGGCGGAGGCGGCGAAGATCGACCTGACGCTCATTCCCAACGTGGTCATCGAGCTGCCGTACATCGAGGAGCGGAAGGGCAAGCCGCTCGACCTGCGCATCCCGCTGTCGCGCGAGCAGCTGAACGCGCTGACCCGGGACCTGGTGGACCGGACGTTCGACCTCTGCGACCGGGTCCTCGCCGACAAGGGGATCTCGAAGTCGAGCATCGACGAGATCATCCTGGTGGGCGGCCAGTCGCGCATGCCGCTGGTCCAGCAGGAGATCACCCGGCACTTTGGCAAGCCGCCGCGCAAGGGCGTGCACCCGGACGAGTCGGTGGCCCTGGGGGCGGCGCTGCTCGCCGAGTCGCTGGGGAACATCGACGCGGTGACGCTGCTCGACGCGCTGTCGATGCCGATCGGCTTCGCGATGGCCAACGGGAAGTTCCGGAAGATCATCGACAAGAACTCGGTCATCCCGCTGACCACCAGCTTCCGGCTGCCGGGTCCCAAGGAGGACAGCCCGATCATCGAGCTGGACATCTTCCAGGGCGACTCGGAGTTCATCGTGGACAACGAGTACCTGGGCACGGTGAAGGTCCCGGCCTCGGCGGCGGGGCGGCGGATCGACTTCCGGCTCAACGAGGAGTGCCTCCTCGAGGTGGTGGTCGAGCTGCCGACGGGTCCGCGGCACGTGGCGCTGGCCACCCGCGACACGCCGGACACGCTGAAGCGACTGCTCGCCGAGGAGAAGGCGGCGCGCTCGCGCCCGCTGTCGTCCGCCGTACAGCAGACCGACAGCGGTCTGTTCCGCAGCATCCGGCGCATCCTCGGGCGCGACTGAGCCCAGCGGCGATGCCGGTCTTTCCTTCCCGCGGCTGGGCCGAGGCGGCGATCGCGCTGGTGAACGCCGACCCGGACAGCGTGGCAGCGGCCCGCGGCTGGTCCGGCGACTTTGGCGTGGTGATCGAGGCCGAGCGCGGGGCGCTGGACGAGCACTTCGTCGTCTGGGTGCGTCCCGAGGAGGGACGGGTCGCCGAGCTGCGCGTGCTGGCGGACCCGGACGACCTGGATGAGCTCGAGCCGGCCTACCGGATCCGCGCGCCGTACTCGGTGTGGAAGGGTCTGCTCCTGGGGAACGTGGACCCGGTGGAGGCGATCCTCAAGCGAAGGCTCCGGGTGGACGGCGACGTGCAGCCCATCCTCGAGCGCATGCGCTACAAGGACATCGCCGCCCGCGTGCTGTCGCGGCTGGAGACCCGGTTCGTCGACGAGTGACGGCGGCCCGTCCGCGGATGGGCTACAAGGGCGCGATGGCGGAGAAGCGGACCAGCCTGCGGGCGCAGGCGCTGGGACTCTCGCAGAAGGCCTTCGAGCGGCTGATGGCCGACGAGCAGCGTGCGCAGTGGGTGGCCCAGGCGGTGGGGCGCGTGCAGCGGGGGAAGAAGGCGCTCGACCGCGGGCAGGAGGAGCTGATGCACGCGCTCCAGCTGGCGGCGAAGAGCGACTTCGGAAAGATGAGCAAGCAGCTCTCGTCGCTGAAGCGCCGGACCCGGGAGCTGGAGGAGCGGGTGGACCGGATGCTCAAGGCGCGCCCCGACAATTGACAGGTCGCGGCGGGTCTTCTACGTATGCCGCCCTCGAAGTTCCGGGCGTATAGCTCAGCGGTAGAGCACTGCCTTCACACGGCAGGGGTCGCAGGTTCAAACCCTGCTGCGCCCAAGGGTTTTGGATCGACGGTTTGCCGGTCATTCACTCCGTCATACAACGGGCTGGATTCGCCGGACGCGTCCGCCCCGAGGCGCGCCGCTGCTTTCCGTGGCCGGCTCGACGTGGGAGTGGAGCGCCCGCGAATACGGCAACAGCGAGCGCCGAGTTATCTCGTTCTTCGGGCATGACGGAGCCTGGACGCGCCCCCCATTCCGGCTAGGCCCACTCGCCGTCAACCCAGGGTGGTACGCACGACGGGCGCCGCTGCCCGGCCGCCGGTCAGCTCCCGCCGCTGCGGGCACCCAGCGTGGCGCCACCGTCACCTTTGCTCGAGCCGGCGTCGCCGTCGCTGCCCCCGTCTCCGCCGTCACGACCCCCGCCGCCGTCTCGGCCTCCATCGCTCCCGCCGTCGGTTCCGCCGTCGACCTCGTGATCAGGACCACAGCAGCAGTCCACGAAGTAGATCTGGCACTCGATCAACCACTCGTCGTCGCCCTCCTCGACGCAATGGCAGAAGGGCGGCCGGTCGTTTGGAAATCGCAGATGCTTGAACTGGCACTCCTCGTCGACGCAGTCGTAGGTGGTCTCGCAGAAGTTCTCCGGGCCCTTACTCGCCCGCTCAAACGCCCCCGCCGTTCCGTTGGGCTCGTTCAGCACCTCGTTGCAGAAGACCTCGGAGGGGTAGATGACGCTGCGATCGCTGCCGTAGAAGTGGAAGTTGGGATCGCGGCCGGACTGATCGAGCACGATGTCCCGGCAGCCGCATTCGATCGGCCGCACCTCCGAGTCGATGAGCACGTTCGCCGTGCCTGCTCCGTCGGAGAACGCCAGGCCGCTGGCCGTGCTCGTGACCTGCCTGAGCGGACCTCTCAGCGCCTGCGCCGAATCCCACCATGCCAGCGCTCTCGAGATCCGGACGACGTGCTCGCCGCCGCTGGTCAGGAACACGAGGTTGCGACCCGTGCTGGAGTTGCCATCGTCGTCGCGCACGTCGATGCCGTGGATGGGATGCCCCACGAAGCCTCCGGTCAGATGGACCCGGGGATGCACCTCCACGAAGCCGACCCATCCGAAGCGATCGCCGAACCACAGCTGTCGTCCTCGAGCGGCGACGCTGGTGAAGCCGCCGCCACGCGCGTGGAGCGTCGGCGGGCGCCGCACCTCCGCTTCGCTCTGACCCAGGTCAGGCGTGCCTTGCGAGCATGCCACGAGCGCCGCCGACACGACCGCCAACAGCGTCCTGTCCATGCGTCACCCCCGCGCGGAGCATACTCGAACCGCAGGAGGGGCACACCCCGCGGGACTTGTAGGAGAAGGGGACCAGTACCTCGGCCCGGCAGGTCAGGCAGGCCAGCCGGGCTGTCGGCGAGGACGTCCCCTCGCCGGAGTCGCGGAGCAGGACCGCTCCGGGGAGCCTTCGATTCACCCGCCACCGGAAGGTCGAGGGTCTCGTCGCTGATCCGCGGAGAGCGGACGGTCGGGCCGAGACTCAGAGAGGGCCCGCCCGCGCCGCTCGTCGAGAGCGCCAACGAGCTGGGCCTGGAGGCGGATTCGACAACCCCGCAGGGAAATGGGACCGCCGCCTGGGGAAGGTCGCGGCCCTCGCGGCGCTGGGGGTGGGCGTGATGCCGACAGAGGCGATCCGCCCCTTCCCGTCCCCGCTCTGGTGGAAGGACTGGATGGGGAAGGTCCACTACTCCATGGCGGTGCTGATGTTCGCGACGTTCATCGCCTATTCGCTGTTCCTGTTTCCGATCAGCATGAAGAAGGGAGCGCCACCCGACGCGCGC
>DASXGF010000021.1:0-9705 GCA_036489275.1 Myxococcaceae bacterium
GGGAAGTCGGACCTCATGGTGGTGGAGGCCGACGAGTCCGACGGGAGCTTCCTCAAGCTCCACCCGAGCATCGCGGTGGTCACCAACATCGACCCGGAGCATCTGGACCACTTCGGCAGCCTCGACGCCCTCCGCCACTCCTTCGTGGAGTTCTGTAACCGGGTGCCGTTCTACGGGCTGAACGTGCTGTGCCTGGACCACCCCAACGTGCAGGCGCTGCTCCCGGGGATGGAGAAGCGCTACGTCACCTACGGGAGCTCGCACACCGCGGACTACCGGCTGGAGGACGTCAGCCTCGACGGGTTCTCCACCCGCTTCCAGGCCTTTCGCCACGAGGACGCGCTGGGGGAGTTCACGGTGCGGATGGTGGGCGCCCACAACGCGCTGAACGCTCTGGCGGTCATCGCCGTGGCCGAGGAGATGCAGATCCCCCTCCCGGTGGTGCGCACGGCTCTGGCGGACTTCGCCGGCGTGCAGCGCCGCTTCACGGTCCGGGGCGAGGCGCAGGGCATCATGGTGGTTGACGACTACGGGCACCACCCGGCCGAGGTGATGGCCACGCTGGCGGGCGCGCGCCGGGCCTTCGGACGGCGGCTGGTGGTGGTCTTCCAGCCGCACCGCTACACGCGGACGCGAGACCTCATGGCCGAGTTCGCCACCGCCTTCAACGACGCCGACGTCCTGATGGTGCTGGGCATCTACGCGGCGAGCGAGGAGCCCATCCCCGGGATCACCGGTGAGGCGCTGGCCCAGGGGGTCCGCAGCCACGGGCACCGCGAGGTGACCTACGTGGAGAAGCGGGCGGACGCAGCGGCGGCGCTGCTGCCGAAGCTCCGGGAGGGCGACCTGGTGGTGACCCTCGGCGCCGGCGACGTGACCCAGGTGGGCCCGGAGCTGCTCCAGCTCCTCGAGCCGGCCCAGCACAGCGGCCGCGCCGGCTGACCCGTCGAGCAACCAACCGGTTGCCGATCGTGTCAAACGTGCAACCGAACGGTTGCCAGAAGGTGTCAAACACCTTCGGCAACCTCGCGGTTGCCTTTCCGGCGCTCGCAGAGGGGAAAACCCGCACTCCACGCCGGCTCTTCCGCCCGGCCATCTGACCGACGTGCAACCGAACGGTTGCGTGAAGGTGTCAAACACCTTCGGCAACCTTCAGGTTGCATTTCCGCTGGCGGGCGCTCAGATTCGCGCAACCAGGAGGTTGCATATGGCTGAGACAGTCCCCGATCGCATCGAGAAGCAGATCCTGATCCGTGCGCCCCGTTCGCGGGTTTGGCGCGCGCTGACCGACGCCCGCGAGTTCTCGACGTGGTTCCGGGTCAACCTCACCGGAGAGTTCCGCGCCGGCGCGCGCATCGCCGGCCCGGTCACTTATCCTGGCTACGAGTACCTCACCATGGAGGCCTGGGTGGAGCGCATCGAGCCGGAGACGTATTTCTCCTTCCGCTGGCATCCCTTCGCGGTGGAGCGGGGGGTGGACTACTCGAGCGAGCCCACCAGCCTGGTCGAGTTCCGGCTCGAGGAGGTCTCGGGTGGAACGCTCCTCAAGGTCGTCGAGTCAGGCTTCACCAAGCTCCCTGCCGCCCGGCGCGCCCCGGCGCACGAGGCGAACTCCGGTGGCTGGGAAGAGCAGCTCAGGAACATCGAACGCCATGTCACCGAGCACACGTCACCGCGCGCCTGACCCGAGTCCGCTCTTCGCGGCCCTCGGCGACTCGACGCGCCTCGCGCTCCTGCGCCGCCTGTCCACCGACGGCTTCCTCTCGCTGACCGACCTCACCGAAGGAACCCGCATGTCGCGGCAGGCGGTCACCAAGCACCTCGGCATCCTCGCCAAGGCCGGTCTGGTCGAGAGCGCGCGCCAGGGTCGTGAGCGGCTCTGGATGTTGACTCCCGGGCGGATCGAGGGGGCGCGGCATGCGCTCGAGCAGATCTCGCGCGAATGGGATGACGCGCTGGGTCGCCTCCGCGCGCTGGTCGAACGCTGAACAGGCAAGGTCAGCGGAACATCGGAGCCGCTGCGAAACGCCTTGACCCCTCGGGAGGCCGGCGCGAGAACCGCGCGCCTTGGCGCGAGGCTTCGCGGAGGAGGGAACGATGAAGAGCGTGTCTGTCTGGAGGGCGGCGGTCGGACTGGTGATGGTCGCGGCGCTCGGGGCCGTGGGCTGCGGGGCCGGAGAGCAAGGCACCTCCACCGAAGCGGTCGCCGCGCAGGACGAGGCGATTCACAAGAATTCGGGCCCGAAGGTCACGCCGCAGACCAGCGGGACGACCGCCGGGTTCATCGCCGTCAGCGCGCTGAACTCCCGCGTGGTCTGGGCGAGTGGCCGGGCCGGGACCTTCGCCGTCACCAGCAACGGCGGGAAGACGTGGCGCTCGGGCGTGGTGCCGGGCGCGGAGACGGTCCAGTTCCGTGACGTCGAGACGGTGAGCGAGAAGGTCGCCTACCTTCTCTCGGTTCCCACCGATGTCATCCCGTCGCGCATCTACAAGACGACGGACGGCGGCAAGACCTGGAAGATCCAGTTCGAGGCCACCTTGGATCAGTTCCACGACTGCTTCGCCTTCTGGGATCCGGTCACCGGCCTCGACTTCGCGGACTCCCTGAACGGCCGCTTCCCCACTGTGCGGACGTCTGACGGGCAGACCTGGCATCCCTACGGTGACCACCTTCCCACGCCACTGGCGGGCAACAGCACGCAGGGCGGTGAGGCCGGGTTCGCCTCGGGCGGGACCTGCGTCGCGACCCAGGGAAGCCGCCGGGCGTGGATCACGACCGGCACGCCTCCTACGGACCTCGGCGGAGCCTGGACGACCCGCGTCTTCTTCACGACCGATCGCGGCCGGACCTGGGGGGCCACCACGGCGCCGATCAGCCCGAGCGGCCCGGATGCAACCGGCGGCGGGTTCAGCATCGCCTTCCGCGACGCGCGGCACGGCATCCTCGCCGGAGGTGACCTCGGCGTCGCGCCTGGCGTGGTCGTTCCCAACTTCGCCCGCTCGAAGGACGGGGGTCGCACCTGGACGCTGACAAATCCCGCGCCCGTCCCCGGCGCGATCTTCACGGCGGCGTACGCCGGACACGGCACGGGCCACGACGGGTGGGGCCGCGACGACGACGACGATCAGGGCTTCGACGAGCACGGACACGGGCACGGCAACGGCCCGTCGATCCGCGTCGTGGCCACCGCTCCGACCGCCACCGCCTGGTCTCCAGATGAGGGCGAGACCTGGAACGTGATTGCCGGACTCAGCGGCCTGTGGGGCGTGGACTTCGGAGACCAGCAGACGGGCTGGCTGGTCGGGACCAACGGGCAGATCGTCCGCCTCGACTTCTGAGCGGAACGACACGCACGCTCACCGGATCGCGGTGAGCGCCAGGAACACCGCGGTCCCGGCGAGGAGGAGCCCGCCGGTGCCGCGGAGCCTCGCGAGCGCGCGTCCGGTTCCGGCGCTCACCAGCCGCCCCGCGGCCGCGGCGGCGAACGCCGTCACTGCGAGCTCGAGGGTGAGGAAGGTCGCCGCGACCTCGAGGAACTGAAGGCCGAGCGACCGATCCCTCCGGAGGAACTGCGGAAGGACCGCGCCGAAGAAGAGCAGCGCCTTCGGGTTGGACCAGACGAGGAGGAACCCCCGCCAGAGCGGGCCGGCGGTGGGGCGCTCCTCGGCGACCGCGAGCGGCGCCTCCCGGTGCCACCACGTCCGCACCCCGTGCCAGGCGAGGTAGGCCGCGCCGGCAAGCTGGAGAACCATCAGCACACCCGGGACGCGGAGGAGCGTCCCGGCCAGCCCGGCGATGGAGACGGCGATCACCACCGCGATGCCCAGGGCGTTGCCCAGCACCACGGGGAGCGTCCGGCGGAACCCCGAGCCACCGGCGTGGCCGACGATGGCGAGCATCGTGGGTCCGGGCATCAGCACGGCCACCGTCGACAGCGCGAGGAACCCCAGCCAGGAAGACAGGTCCATCAGCCCCCCTCCGTGGGTCGCCACGTGCCGCGAGAGGCCACGCGGTCCAGGGGAAGGCGCTGCCGCGGCGGGAGGGTCTCCTCGGCGGGCCAGCCGAGCGCGGTCACCGTCATCGGCTCGATGTCCGCCGGAATGCGGAGCGAGGCGCGCAGCCGCCCGGCGTCGAACCCGGCCATCGAGTGAACGCCGAGGCCCAGTTCGACGGCCTGGAGCACCAGCTGGGCGGTGGCCATGCCGAGGTCGTGCTCGGCCCAGGGGTTCGGGCGTCCGCGACGGCCGGCGCGAGTGAAGGCGCCCACGACGAAGGCCCCGGCGCCTCCGGCCCAGGAAGCGTTCCCGGGGTCGAGGGCGCGCAGCACCTCGTCGAACTCCGGGTCCCCGCGCACCGTCCAGAGGAAGCGCCAGGGCTGGAGGTTGTAGCTCGAGGGAGCGAGGTGCGCGGCCTCGAGGAGCGAGCGGAGGTGAGGTTCGGACAGCGGCCGCAGCGGGTCGAAGCGCTCGTGGCTCCGGCGGCGGAGGATGACGTCGAGCAGGGGAGGCGAGGAAGACATGCCCTCTCCCTGCCCACTGGACAGGCCTCCCGCGAGGTCGTCATTCTCCAGTGCTGTGACTTCTTCTCACACGTCCGGCCGTGCCCGGAGGTTTCCTCCTCTGAATTCGCTGCGGGCCTTCGAGGCCTGTGTGCGTCTGGGTTCCACCGTCGCCGCCGCGGCCGAGCTGGCCGTGACCCACGGGGCGGTCAGCAAGCAGGTCGCGCTCCTCGAGCGGTGGCTGGGCGTCACCCTCTTCGAGCGGGGCCGGGGCCGGCTCGTGCCGACCGCGGAAGCAGGGCGATACGCCGCGGCCCTCGCCTCGGCGCTGGACCTCGTCGAGCGGAGCACCGAGGTGCTCCAGGCCACCGGCCCGGACCTCCCCCGCCTGGTCCGGCTCACCACCACCGGGTCGGTGGCCGCGCTCTGGCTCGTCCCGCGCCTCCCGGCCTTCCGGGCGCAGCACCCGGGCATCGAGGTCTGGGTCAGCGAGAGCCGGGAGCTGTCGACGCTCGGGCAGCCGGGTGGCCCCGAGCTGGCGCTCCGCCTCGGCCGCGGGCCCTGGTCCGGCGTCCGTGCCGAGCCGCTGATGACGGACGACGCGGTCCTGGTCTGCGCGCCGTCGGTGGCGGCGCGCCTCAAGACGCCGCAGGACCTCGCCCGGGTCACGCTGCTCCACGACGAGGATCCGCGCCTGTCGTGGCAGGCGTGGCTCGAGGCAGCGGGGCTGGGTCGCCCGGCCTGGGGCCACCGGGGTCCGCGGCTCGCCGACGGAGGGCTCGTGCTCCAGGCCGCGCGCGCAGGCCAGGGCGTCGCGCTCAGCCGGAGACGGCTCGCCGCGCCGCTGCTCCGTTCTGGTGCGCTGGTCCAGCCGTTCCCGACGCGCGTCCCGCTCGGCGCGAGCTACTGGCTCGTCCTCCCGTCCCAGGGCACGCCGCTCAGCCCGGGAGCGGAGGCACTCGCCGACTGGCTGCGGGAGACCGCGCGGCAGGAAGAGGCGGCCCTCGCTCCCTGAATCACGCTTCGGTCGGAGATCCGGGGGACTCCTTGACCCGCCGCAGGAACGCCACAAGCGCCTGAATGATCGCAGCGTCCTCTTGCTCGGGGGTCACGCCGCCAGGCTCGCCACGAGCGCCAGCGCCGCCGGCAGCCCCTGGATGACCAGGATCCGCCGGGACACCGTGGCCGCCCCGAACACCGCGGCGACCAGGACGCAGACGAGGAAGAAGAGCCGCAGCGGGCCGGCCAGCACCTCGGGTGCGAGAAGGCTCCAGACGAGGCCCGCGGCGAGGAAGCCGTTGTACAGCCCCTGGTTCGCGGCGAGCGGCGCCGCCTGCTCGGCGAACTCCGGCGTCGTCCGGAAGATGCGCCGGCCGGCAGGGCTCTTGAAGAGGAACATCTCCAGCACGAGGAAGCCCAGGTGCTCGAGCGCGACGAACGCCACCAGCACGTTCCGGAGGAGGGCCATGGCGGCGATGCTCGTCGCACCCGGGCCTACCCGTCCAGGAGAACCGGCGGGCACCCGATCCCGGTCGAGGTCAGGGACTTGCGGAACGCCCCTTCATCTGGTTCTGAGAGAGGACACTTGATCGCGCCTTCCACCTCGCCGGCCGGCACCGGGCTGGTCACGGGCCTCGCCGCCGATGCGAGCCCGGGCGAGTCGCTCGCGCCCTGGACCAGCCTCCGCGTCGGAGGCCCGGCCGAGGTGCTCGTCCGCCCGCGGACCGCCGACGCTCTGGTCTCGGTGCTCGCCCGCGCCCGCGCCGAAGGAGTCCGGGTCCACGTTCTCGGCGGCGGCGCGAACACCCTGGTGGGCGACCTCGGGATCCCCGGGGTGACCCTCAAGCTCCCGCCGGACCTCTTCGCCGAAGAGGTGCAGTCCCTCGACTCCGGCGGCGGCCTCGTGACGCTCGGCGCGGGTGCGGGCATCGTCCGCCTGACCAACGTGATGCGCGCCCGCGGCTGGGTCGGCGCCGAGTTCCTCGCCGGCATCCCCGGCAGCATCGGCGGCGCGGTCGCGATGAACGCGGGGACGAAGAACGGCGAGTGCGAGCGCGTCCTCGACGCCGTCGAGCTCGCCACGCCGGACGGCATTGGCTGGGTCCCGCGAAGCGCCCTCACCATCCGCTACCGGTTCACCGAGCTTCCGGCCGGCGCGATGGTCACCCGGGCGCGCTTCCGCCTCCCGGCCGGCGACGTCGTGGCCTCCCGCGCGGCGATGGAGGCAGACCTCTCGTACCGGAAGCGTACCCAGCCGCTCAGCCAGCCGAACTGCGGGAGCGTCTTCCAGAATCCGCCCGGAGACCACGCCGGCCGGCTCATCGATTCCGTGGGGCTGAAGGGAGCGCAGCTCGGCAGCGCGCAGATCTCCACCCTGCACGCCAACTGGATCGTCAACCTCGGCGGTGCCCGTGCCGCCGACGTGGTCGGGCTCATCGAGCGGGCGCAGGCCCGCGTGCGCGAGGCGACGGGCATCACCCTCGTCCCGGAGGTGAAGCGGGTGGGAGAATTCGCATGAAGGGCAGGCGGATCGGCGTGCTGATGGGTGGGCTCTCCGTCGAGCGGGAGGTCAGCCTCCGGACCGGGGCCGGCGTGGCCGCCGCGCTGCGGGGCCTCGGCTACACCGTGCTGGAGATCGACGTGCAGAAGGACGTCGCCGAGCGGCTCCGCGCCGAGCGGGTGGAGGTCGCGTTCATCGCCCTCCACGGCCGCTACGGCGAGGACGGCTGCATCCAGGGCCTGCTGGAGTCGATGTTCATCCCGTACACCGGCTCGGGTGTGCTCGCCTCGTCGGTGGGGATGGAGAAGGTGTTCGCAAAGCAAGTGTTCCTCGCCCACGGCATCCCCACGCCGGCGTACCGCTCGTTCGACGGTGCCGCCCCCGCGCTGGCCGCGGCCGCGTCGTTGCCCTTCCCGTTCCCGGTGGTGGTGAAGCCCTCGCGCGAGGGCTCGAGCGTCGGTGTTCACATCTGCAAGACCGCGGACGCCTACGCCGCGGCGGTCGAGGACGCGGCGAAGCTCGCCGGCTCGATTCTCGTGGAGCAGTTCGTCAAGGGGCGCGAGGTGCAGGGTGCGGTGCTCGACGACGCCTCGCTCGGCGCCATCGAGATCGTCCCGGCCCACGAGTTCTACGACTACGACGCCAAGTACAAGGCGGGCAGCGGCACGAGGTACCTCTTCCCCGCGCCGCTCCCCCCCGACCAGTACGCCCGGGTCAATGCGGTCTGCCTCGCGGCCCACCGGGCTCTCGGGTGCCGGGGCGCCACCCGCTCGGACGTCATCGTCACCCCCGAGGGGGAGGTCACGCTCCTCGAGCTGAACACCATCCCCGGGATGACCCCCACCAGCCTGCTCCCGAAGATCGCCGCCGGGCAGGGCATCGACTACCCGCAGCTCTGCGAACGCATCCTCCTCGGGGCCTCCCTCCAGGCCTGAGCGGGGTCCGACAGACCGCTTCCGACAGACCTCTACAGGGCTGTGGCCGAAAACTGGCGGAGGGGTTGATCCGGCCCGAGCATGCCCCGGATCAGATGTCCGGCGTCCTCGCCTCCAGGAACCGGCGCCGCCGCGCCGACGGCGCAGCTTCCCGTGCCTCCAGTGGCCGGACGGTCCTGCGCGGCCTGATGGGGATCCTCGGGCTGGTTCTCCTCGCCGGGGTCGGTCTCCAGCTCGACGTCTGGGCCTCCAGCTCGCCCCGGCTCGCCCTGCGGAACGTCCAGTCCTGGGGGCTCCGGCGGGCCACCGAGAAGGAGCTGCTCCGGCTGGCCGGCGTCGCCCCGGGGATGAACCTCTGGTCGCTCGACCCAGCTGCGGTCTCCCAGGCCATGGCCGCCCACCCCTGGGTCCGCGCCGTCGAGGTCACCCGCAGCCTCCCCGACACGCTGCAGCTCCGGGTCGAGGAGCGCACGCCGGTGGCCCTCGCCTCGCTCGGCGATCTCTACGTGGTCGACGCCCAGGGCGCGCCGTTCAAGCGGCTCTCGCCGTCCGAGGCGCTCGACCTGCCGCTCCTCACCGGACTCGAGCGGGAAGCGGCGGAGAAGGATCCGGCCGGCACCACCGCGCGGCTCCGCGAGGGCCTGGGCGTGGCCGAGGCCTACCAGCGCGCCTTCGACCGCCCACGTCTCTCCGAGATCCAGCTCCATGAGGCAGGCTACGAGCTCGTCACCGCCGACGGGGTGCGGGTGGTGCTCGGGCGCGACGACCTCGACGGCCAGCTCCAGCGGCTCCAGCGCGTGCGCGACGAGCTGAAGCACCGCGGACAGCTCGCCGCCGCCATTCACCTCGAGAACCGTGTCCGGCCCGGCTGGGTCGCGGTGCAGGTCCAGCCCGGCGCCAGGGCGCCCTAGTGACGAGAAGGGACGGAAGCGACATGGCCAAGCAGAAGGGTGGAGAGATCGTCGTCGGGCTGGACATCGGCACCACGAAGATCTGCGCCATCGTCGGCGAGCTCACCGAGAACGGCATCGACATCATCGGCATCGGCAGCCATCCCTCGAAGGGGCTGCGGAAGGGCGTGGTGGTCAACATCGAGGCCACAGTGGCCTCCATCCGGCGCGCGGTCGAGGAAGCCGAGCTGATGGCCGGCTGCGAGATCACGACCGTCTACACCGGCATCGCCGGCGGCCACATCAAGGGCTTCAACAGCCAGGGCATCGTGGCGGTGAAGGACAAGGAGGTCCGCGAGGCGGACATCACCCGCGTCATCGACGCCGCCAAGGCGGTTGCCATCCCGATGGACCGGGAGGTGATCCACGTCCTGCCGCAGGAATTCATCATCGACGACCAGGGGGGCATCAAGGAGCCGCTCGGGATGTCCGGCGTCCGGCTCGAGGCCAAGGTCCACATCGTGACCGGCGCGGTGTCCAGCGCGCAGAACATCGTCAAGTGCGCCAACCGAACCGGGCTCAACGTCGCGGACATCGTGCTCCAGCCGCTGGCCTCCAGCGAGGCGGTGCTCGGCGAGGACGAGAAGGAGCTCGGCGTCTGCCTGGTGGACATCGGCGGCGGCACCACCGACATCGCCATCTTCTCCGGCGGGAGCATCGCGCACACCGCGGTCATCGCTCTCGGCGGGAACAATCTCACCTCCGACATCGCCATCGGGCTGCGGACGCCGGCGCACGAGGCCGAGCGGATCAAGCAGCGCTACGGATGCGCGCTCGCCTCGATGGTGGACAAGGACGAGACCATCGAGGTCCCGTCCGTC
>DASXGF010000008.1:0-2702 GCA_036489275.1 Myxococcaceae bacterium
TCCCCGGGGTGCGGCAGATCGTCCAGCTCGACGACACCGTCGCCGTCGTCGCCGACAACATGTGGGCGGCGAAGCGGGGGCTCGCCGCGCTCACGCTCAAGTGGGACGACGGTCCGAACGGCTCCATCTCGACGGCCGACGTGTCCCGGGGCCTCCTGGAGGCCTCGAAGAACCCGGGGGTGGTCGTCCGGAACGAGGGGGATGCGGCGAAGGCAATCGCCGGAGCGCAGAACAAGATCGAGGCGGTCTACGAGGCGCCGTTCCTCGCCCACGCGACGATGGAGCCGATGAACTGCACCGTGGACCTTCGCTCCGACAGTTGCGAGGTATGGACGGGGACCCAGGTCCTGACCCGCGCGCATCGAGGAGCGGCGAAGGAGGCCGGCCTTCCGGTGGAGAAGGTGACGGTACACAACCGCTACCTCGGAGGAGGGTTCGGACGTCGCCTGGAGTTCGACATGGTCACCCAGGCGGTCCGCATCGCCAAGCACGTCAAGGGCCCTGTGAAGGTGGTCTGGACGCGCGAGGAGGACATCCGGCACGACGTCTTCCGCCCCTACTACCTCGATCGGTTCTCGGCAGGGCTGGGTGCCGATGGCCGGCCGGTCGCGTGGACCCACCGGATCGTCGGACCTGCCATCCTCGCCCGGTACCTGCCGCCGGCGTTCAAGAACGGGATCGACCTCGACGGCGTGGATGGGGCGGCGCAGCTCCTCTACGACATCCCCTCGATCCGGATCGAATACCAGCGGCACGAGGAGCCGGTGCTCAACACCGGGTTCTGGCGCGGCGTCGGCGTCACCCACAACGACTTCGTCATCGAGGGCTTCATGGACGAGCTCGCCGTGGCGGCGAAGCAGGACCCGGTGGCGTATCGCCGGGCGCTCCTGCACAAGTCGCCGCGCGCGACGGCCGTCCTCGATGCGGCGGCGCAGGGGGCCGGCTGGGGCAAGCCGCTGGCCGCGGGCCGGGGGCGCGGGGTCTCGATCCTCTTCAGCGAGTGGGGCAGCTACCTCGCCCAGGTGGCCGAGGTGGAGGTGTCGAAGGCGGGGGACGTTCGCGTGCATCGGATCGTCTGCGCGGTCGACTGCGGCCAGGTGGTCAACCCCGACACGGTGAAGGCCCAGATCGAGGGGGGGATCATCTTCGGGATCAGCGGCGCGCTCTGGGGCGAGGTCACGCTGGAGAAGGGCCGGGTCCAGCAGTCCAACTTCCACGACTACCGCGTCATGCGGATCGACGAGACGCCGCAGATCGAGGTCATCCTGATCCGCAACGGGGAGAAGCCGGGCGGGATCGGAGAGCCGGGCACGGCGGTCACCGCACCGGCCGTGGCCAACGCGGTCTTCGCTGCGACCGGGAAACGCATCCGGAAGCTACCCATCGAGCGGCAGCTCAAGTCGGCCTGAGGGAGGGCGCCATGCGAATCCTCGCCTTGCTTGCACCCCTGTCCTTGCTCGCGGTCGTCGTCTGGAATCGCAGTGAGGCCGCCCAGGCAGCTCCGGCGGCCGGCGACCCTGCGCTGTTCGAGCCGATCGCCAGCGTGCTGACCCACCCCCGGTGCATCAACTGTCACCAGGCGGAGTCGCCGACCCAGACCGACGCGAAGATCCGCCATCGACCTCTGATGGTCCGGGGAGCGGACGACCACGGGCCGCCGACCCAGCCCTGCCAGACCTGCCACCAGACGACGAACACTGCCGACGGCTTCGTCCCGGGCGTCAAGGACTGGCGACTGGCGCCGCTCTCGATGCTCTGGGAGGGCAAGACGAAGGCGCAGATCTGCGCGCAGATAAAGGACCCGGCGCGGAATGCCGGCCGCCACACCGGCGAGCAGATCATCGAGCACATGAAGGTCGACCCTCTGGTGCTCTGGGCGTGGAACCCGGGCGCGAACCGGACGCTGCCGCCGCTCTCGCACGAGCAGCTGGTGAAGGCGCTCGAGACCTGGGTGGCCGCGGGCATGCCCTGCCCTCCGGGTGGGTGAAGCGCTGACCGTCGCCTCGTCGGAGACCACAGGACGCTCGCCGAGGCGCAACAGCGTGGCGGCGGTCACTGAAGCGCTCGCTGGCGGGATTCGCGGAGGGAACCGGGCTGGGAGGCTGCACCCTCGGACTCGATGAAAGCCCGTCGCGGAGCCGCGGGCACTTTCTCGGGAGAATGGTCCGGGCGTACCTTCGCCCACGCGAGGGTTCTCGCGAGCCAGGCCCATGCAGATCACTCCGCCCGCCGGAAAGCTCCTGGACGAAGAGGACCGGACGGCGCGCCGCGAGACGGACGACGGGGCTGACTCGAGCGCGGCCGGACGCGGTGCAGCCGCCGGACAGAGCGTCGGGCCCTACGTCCTGCTCCGGCTGCTCGGCGCCGGCGGAATGGGGGAGGTGTGGCTCGCCCGTCGCACCGATGCCGGCGTCCAGCGCGAGGTGGCGCTGAAGTTGCCGTTGAGCAATCCGCTCCCCTGGGACCTCGCCGCCCGCTTCTCCCTCGAGCGCGACATCCTCGCTCGCCTGGAGCACCCCAACATCGCGCGCCTGTACGACGCAGGTGTGTCGGCGGAGGGCCAGCCCTATCTCGCCATGGAGATGGTTCACGGTGAGCCGATCACCGCGTTCTGCGACGGGCGACGCCTCGACGCCGAGGAACGGATCCAGCTGTTCAGCCAGGTGCTGGCGGCGGTGCAGTTTGCCCACGCGAACCTGGTG
>DASXGF010000109.1:0-4154 GCA_036489275.1 Myxococcaceae bacterium
TCCCCCGCGCCCAGGGAGGCCACACCACCTGGGAGAACGTCGTGATCTGCTGCTTCGGCTGCAACCAGCGCAAGGGCGGACGCACCCCCCCGCAGGCGGGGATGGCGCTCCTCAGCACCCCGGTGAAGCCGAAGCGGCTCCCCGAGACCTTCCACCTGACCTTCACCTACGAGCCCGGGATGCCGCACACGTGGCGCAAGTTCCTGCGGGACGTGGCCTACTGGCACGGCGAGCTCGAGGACTGATTGCCCGGACCCCCGGAGCGCTCCTCCGGGGCTGGTCCGCGCTGCCACCCGAGGTGCGGCGGGCAATCGGCCGGTGCGCCCTGCTGGTCGGGCTGGTGCTGGCGCTGGTCAACGGGGCGCTCAACTTCATCGGCGGCGCCGATGTCTTCCTGCTCTCGCCCTTCCACTTCCGGGCCCGGGTCCATGCCCTGGGCCTCTACGCGCTTCACCGTCCGCGGTGCGCCTTCCGGGCGCATCCACCTCTGGGGCCGCTGGTGTCCGCGGCCGAGAAGAAGCACGGGCTCCCGGCGGGCCTTCTCGCGGCCCTGGTCGAGGTGGAGAGCGGAGGGCGGCCGCACAGCATCTCCGGTGCCGGGGCAATGGGGCCGGGGCAGATGCTCGCCTCCACCGCCCGCCTGCTCGAGGTGGGCGACCCCTTCGACTCCGAGGAGGCGGTGGACGGGAGCGCGCGGTACCTGGCCGAGCAGCTCCGCCGGTTCCGGTCCGTGCGCCTGGCGGTCGCCGCCTACAATGCCGGTCCGGGGGTGGTGGCGGGCGGAGGGGCGTGGCCGGACGAGACCCGGGCCTACGTGGAGCAGGTCACCGAGCGGTATGCGAAGCGCCGCCGCGTGCAGGCCCACCGCTGAACCCAGTTCGTGCGCCCCGTGTCCGGTAGGGCTAGGAAGGCTGACGGCGACGCATGGTGCTGACCAAGCAGCAGCAGCTCTTCACGTACCTCAGCGGCATCTTCGTCGCGGCCCTGCTGGTCGGCGACCTGACCGGAGGCAAGGCCTTCGGCATCGATCTGCACCTCGGCGACGTCCGCTACCACCAGCCGGTGTCGGTGGGCCTCTTCGCCTTCCCGATCACGTTCCTGCTGACCGACATCGTCAACGAGTTCTACGGGACGAAGGGCGCGCGCTTCCTGACGCTGCTCGGGATGTGGATGGCGGTCTTCGCCTTCATCATCCTCAACGTCTCGCAGGTGCCGCTGGCCGACCCGAACAGCTATTACACCGACGCCGAGTTCAACAAGGTGTTCGGCGTCGGCGGCAAGCTGTTCATCGCGTCGATCATCGCCTACCTGTGTGGCCAGTTCCTCGACATCCACGTCTTCGCCTTCTGGAAGGCGCTCACCCAGTCGAGGCATCTCTGGCTGCGGGCCACCGGCTCCACCATCGCCAGTCAGGTGGTCGACACCTTCGTCATCAACTACCTCTTCTGGTACGTCTTCCCCTCGGTGGGGAATGCCGAGCCCCGGCCGCTGGGGTGGGTCACCAGCAAGGCGGTCGGCGAGTACCTCATCAAGCTGGTCATCGCCATCGGGCTCACCCCGTTCGTGTACGCCCTGCACGAGCTGGTGGTGCACCGGCTCGGGATCCAGCCCCATCCGCATGGTCCGGCGCCGGAGACGTCCAAGCCGGTGACCCCGCACGCACCGTCGGGGGAGCCTCTGTAGGTCCACCGGGGGTTGACGTCTCACGCGAGCGGCGGGCACCGTTGTCGGACCATGTCCGACGGTCCGATCCTCATCGTCGACGATGACGCCTTCGTGCGGACGCTGCTCCGGGAAATGCTCTCCGAGCAGGGGCACCCGCTGCGCGAGGCCGAGAACGGCCAGGAGGCGCTGGACCTGGAGGGTCCGCCCCCGAAGGTGGTCCTCCTCGATCTCCTCATGCCGGAGATGAGCGGGATGGAGGCCCTGGCCCTCATCCGCAACCGCTGGCCGGCCACCCCCGTCCTGGTCATCAGTTCGATGGACAGCGACCGGCTGGTCAACGAGGCCCTCGCCGCGGGCGCTTCGGGTTACATCACCAAGCCGTTCCATCCCATGGAGATCGCCTCAGCCGTGGAGCGCGCTCTCGCCGCCTGAGGACCTCGCCCCGGATTCCCTTCGCCATGCCCGAGTACTGGATCGGAGACGCGGAAGGACGGGTGCTCGGGCCCGTGAGCCTCGACGTGGTGCAGGACCTGGTGAACACCGGGCGCCTCACCGAGATCACCCGGGTCTCGCGCGACGGCCGGAACTGGGGAACGCCGGCGGGCTTCCCCGAGGTGATGGCGCTGCTGCTCAACGCGCCCTCGCCCGACGCGCTGCTCCAGACCGAGCGGCAGGAGGCCGCGCGGGTCCGTGAGCAGCTGCGAACGATGCAGGGGCGGCCGCCCCACGAGATCTTCCGGCTGGACCGCAACGCCTCGGTCGACGCCTACCGGAACGCCTTCTTTAAGCTGGTCAAGCGCTTCTACCCGGACCGTGTCCGCGCCCAGGCCCACTCCGATCTGCGCAAGGCCTACGCCGACGCCTTCCAGTTCCTCAGCCGGCTGATGGTGCACATCGAGCGGGAGCTCTCCACCGGGAATCACGTGTCACCCCTCCCGATGATGCGCGCCGTCCCCCCGCCTCCTCCCGGCGAGGACGAGCCGCTCACGCCGATCCCCGCGCCTCCGCCACAGACCGCACGGCCCCTCACCGTGGTGCCGCGGAGCATGACCCCGCTGCCCCGTCCGATGACGCCTCTGCCGCGGTCGTCGCCGCTGACCCCCGATCCACGGCGCTCACTGCTGGAACAGACCCAGCCGTTGCGGACCTCGCCCCTGGACAGCTCCTTCAGCTACCAGGCGCACGAGTTCGTCGGCTTCGAGCGTCGCGACGACCGGGTCGAGGTCACCATCCGGGTCACCGCCCGCAACAGCCGGATGTTCACCGACCACCCGCTGGCGAACCTCAAGACCGACGGGTTCTTCCTCGCCTGCGCGAAGTCGCTTCCACTCGGGACGCTGGTGGACGTCATCTTCCGCTTCGACGAGGAGCGCCGCGAGGTCCGCTCGCGCGGCCGGGTGATTCTCGAGAACACCGGTGGCGACCCGAGCCGGCCCACCGGCTTCGGCGTGCGGTTCATCACCCTGGTCGAGCAGGACCGCCGCTTCATGCAGCAGTTCGTCGACAAGACCGCCGCCCACTGACCCCGAGGTGACACAGGTCTCGTGAGACGGGTGCGCGGCAGGCGGCCTCGCGTACAGTCCGAGGCCCGTGCACCCCCGGAGCGCCAGCGACGGTCCGCCCGCCAGCGGCACGGGGCCCGTCCTCGTCCTGCGCGAGGTGTCTCGGAATTTCGACGGGAAACCCGCCGTCCGTCCGCTGTCCCTCGAGGTGGGGCGCGGCCAGACCACGGTGCTCCTCGGTGAGAGCGGTGGAGGCAAGAGCACCCTGCTCCGCCTGATGGCGGGGCTGCTCCTGCCCGATTCGGGGGAGATCCTCCTCGAGGGCACGCCGGTGACCGCCCGGTCCGCGCCCTCGCTGCGCCAGCGGATGGGCTTCGGCCTCCAGTCGGGTGGGCTCTTCCCCCATCTGACCGCGGCGGACAACGTGACGCTCCTGGCCCGGGCGCTCCGGCGGCCGGCGGACTGGCAGCGCAAGAGGATCGGCGAGCTCGCGGCGCTGGTGCGGCTCGAGCCCGAGCTGCTCTCGAAGTGGCCGGCCCAGCTGTCCGGCGGCCAGCGCCAGCGGGTCAGCCTGATGCGCGCCCTGTTCCTCGTCCCCGCGGTGGTGCTGCTCGACGAGCCGCTCGGCGCGCTGGACCCGGTGACCCGGGGTGAGCTGCAGCACGAGCTCAGGCACGTCTTCCGTGAGCTGGGGACGACGGTGGTGCTGGTCACCCACGATCTCGAGGAGGCCTCGGTGCTCGGGGACCGGGTCGCTCTGATGCACGACGGGGCGCTGGTCCAGCTGGGGGCCCTCGAGGAGCTGGTCGCGCACCCCGCCGACGCCTGGGTGGCGCGGTTCCTCGCCGGGTGGAGAGGGGGCGCGGCCCGGTGAACGCGCTCGTGCTCCTGGTGCTCTCCGCGGCGTCGCCCGACCCGGTGCGCGTGGCGAGCAAGGCCTTCACCGAGTCGGTCATCCTCGGCGAGCTGGCCACCGACGTGCTGCAG
>DASXGF010000114.1:0-3746 GCA_036489275.1 Myxococcaceae bacterium
ACCCGAGTCTCCGAAGGCGAGGACTGGACGCCCTGTCCCGTCGGTCGCGAGCCCGATGAAGAGCGGTGCGCTGTACTGGAGCCGGCTGCTGGAGCTGGCCACGACGCCGCCGAGCTGCTGCCACGCCGAGCCGGTCCAGCGGACGACTCGCAGCTCCGTGGTGACCTCCCCCGGGAGCTCCACGAGCTGGACGAAGGCGACCAGCAGCGTGCCTGAAGGATCGAGCGCCATCGCCGGATAGACCTGCGCTTCGTGCCCCAGCGAAGGACCGAAGCGCTCCCAGGCACCCGACCATCCCGCGTCCTTCGGCGGCCCACCGTCGGGCGGTCCAGCATCCGGCGGTCCTGCGTCGCCCGGTCCTGCGTCGCTTGGTCCCGCGTCGACTCCTGCGTCGATCGGCCCCGCGTCGACTCCTGCGTCGGTCGGCCCGGCGTCGCCTGGTCCCGCGTCGATGGGGCCTGCGTCGATGGGGCCTGCGTCGACTCCGGAGTCCGGTCCGCTGCCCGGACCGCCGTCGATCGAGGCATGGGGTTGAGAGGTGTCGGAGCAGGCGACGCCGCTCACGACGACCACCAACACCAGCCCCCACGCCCAACGCACTCGACAGACCTCCGCGCCCCCGGGTCTGCCCGGTGACCTGCCACCAGGGTGGAGGTCGACCCGGAGGATAAGAAGTCCCTGGAACGACGGTCCAGGGGCCGTGGTGCTTGGCGACGGTCAGAAGCGTGCGCACCTCCCCTCCGTCTCAGCCCGAGGAGGCAGCCATGCCCGTGCTCCCCATCCGTTCCCGAACCCGGCGCGCCCGTGGAAAGAGCGTCACCGTCCGGCTCTCGGCGGAGCTGGAGGAGCGACTCCGGGCCCGGGTCGAGGCGACCGGGCTCCGCCAGTCGGAGGCCTTGGCGCTGCTCCTCGAATTCGCGCTGGATCTGGAGGCCGAGGTGAACGACCTCGAGCCGGAGCTCTCCTGGCACGCCTCGAACCGCGGGGTTCCGGTGGCGCGGGCGCTGATCCAGCTGGCGGCCCGAAGCCTCGGCATCGAGCCGGTGGAGGTCTATGCCCCCGTCTCGGGCCACGCCTGAGGCGCCGACCGAGCGGATGTCAGACCGACACGCCATTGTCACGGGAACGTTCACTCGCTATCTCCCGCCGCGAAGGGAGCTGCCCCGTGAAGCGCACCGACCTGCTGGAGATGGAGAACCTCGGGCCCGTGTACTACTGGCAGGGCGTCCCGCACCCGGTGCGGGCGACCCGGTTCCGGGACCCCCGGAGCCTGCGGCTCATCGAGACACGTGAGCCCGCGGAGACCGCCGAGGCAGAAGCCTGGCGGGAGTTCGCGCCCGACGCCCCGCCGCTACCGGCGGACGCGTTCTGGCACCCCTTCGACTCCTGAGGGCCTTCAACCCGCGGTGACGTGGACCGGCGTGCCGCTGAAGGCCGCCGTTCCCAGGAGCGCGTCCACGGCCTGATCGTCGGTGAGGTCGTTCGCGCTGACGCCGGCGTGGGCCTCGGCGATGCGCAGCTGCACGCCAGGGCGGCCGTGTCCCCAGCCGTGCGGGAGGCTGACGACTCCGGGCATCACCGCGTCGGTGAGCTCGAGACGCACGGGGACGCGGCCCACCCGTGAGCGGACCTCGACCGTCTGGCCATCGCCGAGGCCGCGGGCGCGCGCGTCGTCGGGGTGCATGAGGAGCGTGCAGCGCTCGGGCCCCTTCACCAGGCGCTGGCTGTTGTGCATCCAGGAGTTGTTGCTCCGGAGGTCGCGCCGGCCGACGAGGAGGAGCTCGCCGTTCCGGGGGCGCGGGGAGGTCAGCAGCTCGGACTCGACGCGGGCGAGGTCGTCGATCAGCAGCTTGGGCGCGAGCTGGATGCGCTTGCCGGGGGTCATCAGGCGGCCGGGGAACGACGGCTCCAGCGGGCCGAGGTCGATGCCGTGCGGGTTGGCCTCGAGCTTCGAGACCGAGAGGCGGTGCCGCGAGCGCATCCCGTAGGGCCCGGTGCGAAGCCCGAAGTCGATGAGCCGGCGCGGCGTCAGGAATCGGTCGGCGAGCGCGCGCAGCGGTCCCCTGCGGCGCAGCCTCCGGGTGAGGGCCTGGAAGATCTCCCAGTCGTGCTTCGCGCCGGCGGAGGGCGGGAAGAGCGCAGTGGACCACTTCGAGGTGTTCCGGACTGCCAGCAGGTGGAAGACGACGTCGTAGTGCTCGCGCTCGAGCGCGGTCGTCGGCGGGAGCAGGACCTGCGCGTGGCGGGTGGTCTCGTTGAGGTACGGGTCCACCGCGACGAGGAAGTCGAGCGTCCCGAGCGCCTTCTCCAGCTGTCCGCCGTTGGGCGTGGAGAGGACCGGGTTGCCGCCGAGGACCACCAGCGCGCGGATCCGGCCCGGGCCGTCGGTGAGGATCTCCTCGGCGAGCGCGGCGACCGGGAACTCGCCGCCGAACGAGGGCAGCTTCCGCACGCGGGTGCGATTCCGGGCGTAGCCGCCGCGGGGCGTGAGGCCGAGCGGATTGACCGCCGGGAGCGTCAGGAGCGCGCCTCCCTCCCGGTCGAGGTTGCCGGTGATGGCGTTCAGCACCTGGATGAGCCACTGCGCGACCCCGCCGTAGGCCTGGGTGGAGAGGCCCACACGTCCGTAGGCCACGGCCGAGTCGGCGCGGGCGAAGTCGCGGGCGAGCGTGCGGATCTGCTCTGCGGAGATGCCAGTCGGCGCGGCGACACGCTCGGGGGCGAAGGGAGCGACGGCGGCGCGGACCTGCTCGAGGCCGTCCATGATCTCGGCGAGGCTGCCGGGCCGCTCGAGCTTCTCCTCGAGGAGGGTGTGAACCAGAGCGGCGAGGAGCAGCGCGTCGGTGCCGGGACGGATGAAGAGGTGAGTGTCGGCGAGCTCGGCGGTCTCGGTGCGTCGCGGATCGACGACGACCAGGCGCCCGCCGCGGGCCTTCAGCGCCTTGAGCCGGAGCGGCATCCCGGGCGCGGTCATCAGGCTGCCGTTCGAGGCGACCGGGTTGGCGCCGAGGGCGAGGAAGAACTGGGTCCGATCGATGTCCGGGATCGGGAGCAGCAGCATGTGCCCGAACATCGTCGTGGCCGCGAGGTGGTGCGGCAGCTGATCGACCGAGGTCGCCGAGTAGCGGTTCCGCGTCCGGAGCGCGCGGAGGAGCGGCAAGGCGTGGGTCAGCGCCCCGAGGCTGTGGACCATGGGGTTGCCGAGGTAGATGGCCACCGAGTCGGGTCCGTGGCGCGCCTGGATCTCGGCGATGCGGCCGACGACCTCGTCGAAGGCCTCGTCCCAGCCGATGCGGGTCCACGCGTCGCCGGTGCGGCGGAGCGGGAGCTTCTGGCGATCGGGGTCGACATGGACGTCCTCGAGCGCGGTGGCCTTCGGGCAGAGGAAACCCTTGCTGAAGGGATCCTCCGCATCGCCGCGGATGGAGCGGATGCGGTCGCCCTCCACCTCGATGCGGAGGCCGCACATGGCCTCGCAGAGGTTGCAGGCGCGGAAGTGGACCCGGGTCTCGGCCATGACGGGCAGACCCTAGCAGCGGCGCGGGGTTGCGGCGGTCGTTGACGGGCGGCCGCTACTGAACGCATGTTCCGGTCATGGACCGGGCCCGACTCATGGCGATGGTCGAGATGCTGGGGCAGACCTTCGCCGCCCGGGGGATGAAGCGCCACGTCGAGGAGCTGCGGGTCTACTGGCTCGGGCTGGCGAAAGGGCTGGTGCCGTCCGGCCGGAAGGTGAACGTGGGGTG
>DASXGF010000161.1:0-2138 GCA_036489275.1 Myxococcaceae bacterium
CGGGGACCGCGTCGCGCTGATGCACGACGGGGCGCTGGTCCAGCTGGGGTCCCTCCAGGAGCTGGCCGCGCACCCCGCCGACGCCTGGGTGGCTCGGTTCCTCGCCAGGTGGAGAGGGGGCGCTGCCCGGTGAACGCGCTCCTGCTCCTGGCGCTCTCCGCGGCGACGCCCGACCCGGTGCGCGTGGCCAGCAAGGCCTTCACCGAGTCGGTCATCCTCGGCGAGCTGGCCACCGACGTGCTGCAGCGGAGCGGATTCAAGGCCACGCACGTGCACGGCCTCGGCGGGACGCGGGTGGTCTGGGACGCGCTCGTGCGCGGCGACGTCGACGTCTACCCCGAGTACACCGGGACGCTCGCCCAGGAGATCTTCGGCGGGCGGGTGAGCGCGGACGCGCTCGGGCCGGCGCTGGCCGCGGCCGGGGTTGAGCTGGGCCCGTCGCTCGGCTTCGAGGACGGGTACGCGCTGGGGATGCGCGAGGACGTCGCGGAGCGGCTGGGCATCCGCCGGATCTCCGACCTCCGCGGCCATCCCGAGCTGCGCCTCGGCTTCAGCAGCGAGTTCCTCGAGCGGGCCGACGGGTGGAAGGCGCTCCAGCGCGCCTATGCGCTGCCGCAGACCCAGGTGCGCGGTCTGGAGCACGAGCTCGCGTACCGCGGCCTCCGCTCGAATGCGCTCGACGTGGTCGACCTCTACTCGACCGACCCTGAGATCCAGGCCGAGCACCTCCGGGTCCTCGAGGACGACCGCCATCACTTCACCGAGTACCGGGCGGTGCTGCTGGTGCGCGCGGATCTGGAGGCGAGGGCGCCGGGAGCACGCGCGGCGCTGGAGACGCTCCGGGATCGCATCGACGCCCCGACGATGATCGCCCTCAACGCCCGGGCGCGCCTGCAGCGGGTGCCGGAGGCGACGGTGGCCGCGGACCTCCTCCGCGACCGGCTCGGCGACCCGGAGGGCCCGCAGAAGGCGTCGTCGCATGCCCCGGGGCGGGCGCAGCGCATCCTCGCCCGCCTCTGGGAGCACCTCGCGCTGGTGGGCATCTCGCTCGCCCTCTCGCTGGCCGTCGCGGTGCCGCTGGGTGTGATCGCCGCGCGCCGGCGCCGGGTGGGGCAGGTGGTGCTCGCGGTGGTGGGCGTCGTCCAGACCATTCCCTCGCTGGCGCTGCTGGTGCTGATGATTCCGCTGCTGGGCATCGGGACGCGGCCGGCGATCGCCGCGCTGTTCCTCTACGGGCTCCTTCCCATCGTCCGGAACACCCACGCCGGGCTGGTGGGCATCGCCCCGGACCTGCGCGAGTCGGCGGACGCGCTGGGGCTGCCCCCGCTCTTCCGCCTCCTCCGGGTCGAGCTCCCGCTGGCCTCGCCCTCCATCCTCGCCGGGGTGAAGACCTCGGCGGTCATCGCCGTGGGCACCGCCACCCTCGGGGCGCTGGTGGGGGCCGGCGGCTTCGGACAGCCGATCCTCACCGGGATCCGCCTCGCGGACACCGGGCTCCTCCTCGAGGGGGCCGTGCCCGCGGCGCTCCTCGCCCTGGCGGTGGAGGCGGCGTTCGACGGAGTGGAGCGCCTCGTCGTCCCGCTGGGGTTGCGGCTCCACCCGGAGGAGCCGCGGTGAGCGTTCCGCTCAGGAGCCCCAGGGGCCGCGGCATCCTCGTGGCCTCCATCCTCGGCTCGGGGATGGCGTTCCTCGACGGGACGGTGGTGAACGTCGCCCTGCCCGCGCTCGCCCGCGGGCTGGGAGCGGACATGGCCGGGTTGCAGTGGACGCTCGACGCGTACCTCCTGACCCTCTGCGCGTTCCTCCTCACCGGTGGAAGCCTGGGCGACCGCCTGGGCCGCAAGCCGATGTTCGAGCTCGGGGTGGTGGGGTTCGCCGGCGCGTCGCTCCTGTGCGGCCTGTCGTCGAACGTGTTGACGCTCTCGCTGGCCCGCGCGTTCCAGGGGCTGGCCGCGGCGCTGCTCGTCCCGGTGAGCCTGTCGCTGGTCAGGGCGGAGCTCGACGAGAAGGATCAGGGGACCGCGCTCGGGCTGTGGACCGGGTTCTCCGGCGTCACCTCGGCGCTGGGTCCGCTGGTCGGAGGGTGGCTGGTGGAGGCGGTGAGCTGGCGCGCCATCTTCTTCCTCAATCTTCCGATC
>DASXGF010000223.1:0-7354 GCA_036489275.1 Myxococcaceae bacterium
CCTCTCCCTGTCTCATCCAGCGGCCGCCGCTTCAGGGCTACACCATCAAGTTCACGCTGCAGGGATCCCCCCCCGCAGGGTGCGAGACCGTCCTGCCCACCCAGTTCGGAGACAACTGGCGCTTCGACGGATTCAACGAGCAGGCGATCTGGGTGAAGTCCGACTCGATTCCCTATCCGGCGGGTGACGACGGCGGACCGACCAGCACGGTGCTCGGGCACGGGACCATGTCCGCGACGCCCGACGGGGACAACATCTGCACCATCCCCGACATCAGCGCGTTCGGCGGCGAGGCCCCGGACTTCCCGGTCAGCGGGACGATCAACCTCTCGTACCATGCGACGGCCCTGCGCTTCCTCGACGGAGCCCGCTACCAGGGCTCGACCTTCGAGGGGACCGTGGACGCCACCTTCGGGACGTGCACGGGCAGCTACCAGGTGCAGGGGCTGACCCCGTCGCCGATCGGCCAGATCGGACCGTGCACGGACGACTCGATCTGCGACCCGTTCGGAGATCCGGCGAACGGCATCTTCGCCTCGGGCCTCAACCCCGACTACGCGATCGCCTGTGTGAAGGATGACTGGGTCGTCAACTATCTCACCGGCGATCCGACGCAGGGAATCTGCTTCTTCACCAAGCCGTTCCCTGGACTCAAGTGAAATCCGGGACCTCGGGGAAATCATCCGCGGGGTCCCGCGTTCTTCTGTTGGCCGGAGCAGTGACATGAGCGCGAACGAACTGCTGAGCGCGTTGAAGGCGGTGGCCGAGCCCACCCGACTGCGCATGCTGGAGCTGCTGCTCGGGTGGGAGGGGCCTCGCGCAGGTCCCGTGCGATCGGGCGAGCGGGGGCTGTGTCTCTCGGACCTCGAGCTCCTGGTGGGCCTTCCCCACGCCCTGGTGTCGCACCACCTGCGCATCCTCAAGGAGGCCGGGCTGGTGGAGACCGAGCGGCGGGGCCGGTGGACGGTCTACCGCCCCCGCCCGGAGCGGGTGGCGCTGGTGGCCGAGTCGCTCCGCACCGTCGGATCGACCCGGCAGCTCCCCGGCGACCCGACCCTCTCGGCCGCCTGAGCCGGGGCTCCGGGACGGGTCAGCCGTGGCGAAATCGCCTGCGGAACGCGGCCGGCGTCTCACCCAGCGAGCGGCGGAAGACCCGTGTGAGGTGGCTCTGGTCGGTGAAGCCGGTCTCCAGGGCGATGTCGGCGATGGGGCGCTCGGTGTCCGCGAGCAGCCGCCGCGCCTGGTCCACTCGCAGCTGACGGAGGTAGTCCGCCGGCGTCGTTTCGAGGTGGCGGCGGAACCCGCGCAGGAGCCGGGTCGGCTCGACCTCCACCTCGCGGGAGAGCGCCTCCAGCGTCCAGCTCCGGGACAGGCCCGCGTGGAGACACTCCTCGGCCCGGTCGAGCCAGGGGGGACGCGCCGACCCGCGCTCGCTCCCCGAGGCGCGGGCCACCGTGGCCAGCAGCTCCAGCGCGAGCCCCTCGGACAGCAGCGGCGAGTGGGCATCGGGCGCCCTCAGCTCGGCGGCGAGCCGGGCCGCGAGCCCACCGAGGCCGCGCTGGTGGAGCGTGGCCGGCTCGGAGAGCAGCGAACGGTACTCGGGCGGCAGCCGGGAGCGTTCGGGCCCCAGCTCCACCACCACCACCTCGGTCTCGGCGGCGACGAAGGCGTTCCAGTGCCTCGCGCCCGCCGGGGTGACCAGCACCGTGTCGCCGCGCCAGAGCGTGGAGGTGTGGTGGTCGAGCTCGCCCTCCCATCCTCCCTTGAGCACGACGGCCACGCTGGCGGTGGCGTGCTCGTGGGGCTCGAGGCGCAGCCCGGGCGCGAACCAGGCCCGGGTCATCACCAGCCCGCCGGCCTCCATGACCAGTGCCCGCTGGTAGTGCGAGAGCGCCCGGGGGATGGGGTCTGGCTGGGACATTCGGCCCACATCCATTGTCGGTCGAGGCGTGGAACGATTGCGGCACAGCTCCGGTGCGTCCCAGACCGCGCAGCCCGTGCAAGCGCGGCCCCGGGGAGGCGCCGGAGGCTCGGCGTTCGCCCGGGGAGGGGCGCCTGTCATGTTCTCTGTCGTCGTCCTCGTCGCCATCGTCGCCACCCAGCCGACCGATTCACTCGCTGCCGCGAACAAGGCCTTCGCCGACCGCGACTGGTCCCGGGCCGCGGAGCTCTACCGCGCCGTGGTCCAGGCGCATCCGGAGCAGGCCTCCAGCTGGGCGCGGCTCGGGCGCTCGCTGCGCGAGGCGGGGCAGGCCCGCGAGGCGCTCCCCGCGCTGCAGAAGGCGGAGCAGCTCGGCTTCTTCCCGCCGCTCATGCAGTACCAGCGCGCGCTGGCGCACGCCCACCTCGGGGAGAGGGACGCGGCGCTCGCTCTGCTGAAACCGCTGGTGGACCAGGAGTTCGGGCCGCCCCCGGGGCTGCCCGCGGTGGACGGCGACCCGGCGGTGGCGGGCGACGCCCGTTTCAAGGAGCTGGCCGCGAAGTTCGATGCCTTCGCCCGGCCCTGCGCGCAGGTCGGCTCGCCGTGGCGGCAGCTCGATTTCTGGGTGGGGAGCTGGGACGTCTACGACCGGAGCGGGAACAAGGTGGGCGAGAGTCGCATCGAGCGGATCCTCGGCGACTGCGTGGTGCTGGAGAGCTGGAAGGGCACCGGCGAGGGCAAGAGCTGGAACACCTGGAACGCGGCCAGGAAGCGCTGGGAGCAGTCGTGGGTGGATGCGAGCGCAACGCCGGTCTTCTTCAGCGGGCAGCTGGAGAGCGGGACGATGGTCTACCACTCGGACCAGCCGCAGGCCGACGGGAAGCCCTACGCCCGGCGCCTCACCTTCACTCCGCTTCCCGGCAAGCGGGTACGTCAATTCAGCCAGGGGACCGCGGACGGCGGGAAGACGTGGAGCACCGAGTACGATCTGATCTACGTGGCCCAAGGCGCGCCCTTCTCGGCGCTCTAGCCACCCCCGCGCGCCGGGAGGACCCGTGGCCACCGCGTGACCGCGGATCCTCCCGGCGCACGACGGGCGTCCCCACGTGCCTCACCGCTCCCCTCACCCGAGAGGACCGGCGGGACAGCGACGCTGTTGCGTGGATTTTTCGGCGTTCCGGCGATGTGCCGGGCACCGGTGGGCAGGAAAGCGGCAGAGGGGCCGCGCGTTAGACTCATGCGAGAACTGCCGATGGACACATACCCGCGCGCGCTCGACCCCCTGGATCTCCAGCTGCTTGCCCTGCTCGAGATGGACGGCCGCATGTCGCACGCCCGGCTCGCCCGGCGGGTGGGTCGCTCGCGCAGCGCGATCCAGGAGCGGATCGACCGGCTGGAGCGGATGGGCCACATCACCGGCTACACCATCCGGCGGGGCAATCGCGGCGCCGAGGTCCAGGCCTACCTCCTGGTCTCGGCCACCGGCGCCAGCCACGACAACCTCGCCGCGGCGCTGCAGGCGTTTCCCGAGGTGCGGGTGTGCGACTCGGTGAGCGGCGAGCTGGACCTCATCCTCCAGGTCCAGGCGCGGGACATCGCGGGCATCGACCGGGTGCGGGCCGCGGTGGCCGCGCTCCCCGGCGTGGCGCGCACCCGCACGGCGATGGTGATGCAGAGCCGCTTCCACCGCGGCGAGCAGCCGTAGCGGCGCCGGCGGCTCAGCCAACGCGGCGGAGCGGAGAAGGCTCGAGGCGCTGGAGAAACCAGTCGCGGATCGGCGCCCAGATCGCCCCCTCGAAGCGCGGGCGCACCCAGCCGAAGTGGCCGATGCGCGAGCTCCCGGCCTGGGCGGGAGTGATGGTGTGGACCTCGCGGCGGCCTCCGTAGAAGGCGATCAGGGCCTCCACCCCGCCCCGGGGGGCATAGAGGTCGTCGGAGATGTGGAGCGCGCGGACCGGGAAGCGGAGCGCTCCGTAGGCCTCCCTCGCCGACGGCACCGCGTCGAAGAGGTAGTGGCGCCGCCGCCCCCAGGCCGCCCACTCCCGGGCGACCCCGGAGGGGAGGTCCTCGCCCTGCCCCAGCACCCGCATCGGCAGGTAGCCCACGGCCGAGGTCAGCAGCGGAATGAGCCCGTGCCACATGCTCCACATCAACGCCTGGGCGGGCCACGGCCAGTGTCCGGCCCAGCCGAGCTGGGAGCCGACGAGCGCCGCGCCGGAGAGGTGCCGCGACGAGGGGGCGAGGCCGATGAGCTGGCCGCCGGCGCTGTGCCCGAGCACGAGGAGCGGGGCCCCCGCGTACGCCCGCCGCATCCAGCAGAGCCCGCCCTCGAGGTCCAGCCGGCCCCAGTCCTGCATCCGCACGTCCTCGTTCCGGGCCGAGCGTCCCTGCATCGAGCCGCCGATGCCCCGGTAGTCGAAGGTGAGGACCGCCAGGCCGGCGTCGGCGAGGCAGCCGGCGACGCCCTCGTAGATCCGCCGCGGCACCCCGGTGGCGCTGGCGATGACCACCGCGCCCTCCACCCGGGCAGGCTCCAGCACCGTGGCCGCGAGCGGGCGGCCGTCGGCGGCCTCGAACACCAGCGCGATGGGACGCACGGACACCTCCGTGATAGTCAGTAGACCAGTCGGTCCAGATCACTAGACCGACCGGTCTACTGAGGTCAAGGAGGGTCCGCCTTGGACACCCGGGAACGGATGGTGGAGGTCACGGCGCGGCTGCTGGCGCGGCAGGGGTACCACGCCACCGGCCTGGCCCAGGTGCTGAGCGAGGCCGGCGCCCCCCGCGGCTCGCTGTACTTCCACTTCCCCGAGGGGAAGGAGCAGATGGCGGCCGAGGCGGTGCGCCGGCTGGGAGAGCAGCTCGGGATGGCGCTGCAGGCCAAGCTGGACGGCAAGCCCGACGTCCGGAGCGGGCTGCAGTCGGTGGCCCGGATGTTCGCCCGGCAGCTCGAGGCCTCGGAGTTCACCCTGGGATGCCCGGTGGCCACCACCGCACTGGAGGCCTCCGACGAGGCCCCTGCCCTCTCCGCCGCCTGCGCCGAGGTCTTCGACGGCTGGACCTCCGTGCTCGCCGAGCGGCTCCGCCAGGAGCGCCCGCGCATCACCGCGCCCGACCGCGTGGCGCGCACCGTGCTCTCCCTCATCGAGGGGGCGCTCCTCCTCGCGCGGGTCCGCCGGAGCGTCGAGCCGCTGAAGGACGCCGAGGTGGCCATCGGCACGCTGCTCGACGGCTGAGCGCCCGGCGACGTCGCTCGCTGCCCGGACCTTTTTCTCGCCTCGTTTCCGAGGTTGACTCCGGCGTGTGGTCCCCGGGAGGCGGCGCATGGCTGGATTGAAGGTCATTCTCCTCGGGGCGACCGGGATGGTGGGCCAGGCGGCTCTCGGTGAGTGCCTGCGCAACGGGGCCGTCGAGTCGGTGCTCTCCATCGGGCGGAGCCCCACCGGGCGCACGGACCCGAAGCTCCGCGAGCTCGTGCGGAAGGACCTGTTCGTCGTCGACGTCCCGGACGCCGAGCTCCAGGGATACGACGCGTGCTTCTTCTGCCTCGGCGTCTCCTCGGTGGGGATGAGCGAGGCCGACTACACGCGGCTCAGCTACGACCTCACGCTCGCCTGGGCCCGGGTGCTCGCCCGGGTGAGCCCGGAGATGGCCTTCCTCTACGTCTCCGGGGCGGGCACGGGCGGCAAGGCGATGTGGGCCCAGGTGAAGGGCCGGACGGAGGCCGCGCTGCTCGGCCTGTTCCCCAACGCGTACATGGTGAGGCTGGGGATGCTCCGCCCCGTGCATGGAGAGGCGCCCCGGATGCGCGGCGCTCGCATCCTCTACGCGGTGCTCGGGCCGCTCGCCCCGCTCATCCAGGCGGCCGCCCCGGGCCTGGTCATCACCAGCGAGGAGCTGGGCAAGGCGATGATCCGCGCCGCCCGGGAGCGTCCGCCCACCCACGTGCTCGAGATGCGGGATCTGCAGGCGCTCGGCCGGAGCTGAAGTAGCCTGACCGCCCCGTGAGCGCCGTGCGCTACCGCGAGGTCCCGCCACCTCCCGACCTGGCCTGGGCCGTGGAGTGTCTCTGGTTCGCCGAGGGGCCCACCGGGGGAACGGAGCGCATCGTCCCCGACGGATGCCCGGAGCTGGTGGTGCAGCTCGGCGGGGCGATCCGCGCCGGAGACGACGGCGGCGAGCTGCGCGCACAGCCCCGTGCGCTCCTGGTGGGCCAGCGGAGCCGGGCGCTGTTCGTCGCTCCGGAGGCGGCGTTCCGGACGGTGGCGGTCCGGCTCCGGCCGGCGGCGCTCGGCCGCGTCCTTCACGACGACGCCGAGGGGCTCACGGACGGGTGGGCCTCGCTCGAGGAGCTCTTCGGACCGGGAGGACGCGCACTCGCCGAGCAGGTCGAGGACGCGGCCACCGACTCCGGACGCACGGCCGTGCTCGCCGCCTTCCTCCGCCGCCGGCTGGAACGCGTGCGGCCCGGGCACGCCGTGGACGGTGCCGTGGAAGCGCTCCGGCGAGCCCGGGGGAGGACCACCGTCCGCGCGCTGCGCCAGGCGACCGGCTCCGGAGAGCGGGCCCTGGAGCGAGCCTTCCTTCGAGAGGTGGGGCTTCCGCCGCGCACTCTCGCCTCGGTGCTCCGGGTCCAGGCGGCGCTGCTCCTCCGTGACGGCGAGCCGAGCTGGGCGCAGCTCGCGGCCGAGCTCGACTACGTGGACCAGCCGCACCTCACCCGGGAGTTCCGCCGGGTCGCCGGGCTCCCGCCGCGGGCGCTGGTCGAGGCGCTCGGCCCGCTGGCCACGGCCTTCGTCGACCCCGGACGGTTGCGCGCGCTGCTCGGTGTCGGATCCGTCCAAGACGCCGCCACTGGACTCCGCACAGGATGAGCGCGCTCTCACCTTCCCGGAGCGACCGATGACCCTGCTCACCCTGCTGCTCCTCGCGACCGTCCCGGAGTGTCCCGGGCTGACCACGGGCTCGCCCGGACTTGCCCAGCTCGGCTGGCTCGCGGGGACATGGTCGGGCGACGACCACGGCACCCTGAACGAGGAGGTCTGGCTCGCCCCGTCCGGCGGGCTGATGCTCGGCATGCACCGGGACACCGCCGGCGGAAAGGCCACCGGGTTCGAATTTCTGAGAATCGAGCAGGACGGAGACCGCCTGGTGTACCGGGCGATGCCCCAGGGCAATCCGGCGACCGACTTTCCCCGGGTGGCGCAGGGGCCCTCCTGCATCGTGTTCGAGAATCCCGAGCACGCCTTCCCCCGGCGCATCCTCTACTGGCGGGAGGGGGAGAAGCTGCGTGCACGCATCGAGGGTACGCGGCGGGGGAAGCCCGCTTCCTACGAGTGGACCTGGAGCGCGACGGCCCGCTAGCTGAATCGATGTGACCGCAACGGGGCGGTCCGTGCCAAGGTCGCGGGCCCCATGCCGCGACCCACCGCC
>DASXGF010000281.1:0-9060 GCA_036489275.1 Myxococcaceae bacterium
CCTTCCGACTGGTCGTCGCTGAAGAACCAGTCGTACCGCAGGGTCCCGGGGTCCTGGGTGCGAACGGTTTCCATGCACCGAGCGGCGAGGCGCTTGAGTTCTTCGAGCTTGCCCTCGTCGAACCTTGAACCTGACAATCGCGTGTAGCTCGCTCATCGCGTCTGCTCCGAACCGGGTTCACTCCGGCAGCTTCTTCCCGTTCTGCTCCGCCACCATGTACGCGGCGTACCAGTCCGGCCACTGCTCGTCCCGCGCGCCGATCCGCTTCTCGTGCTCGCCGTGGGCCCTCGACGCGCGCTGCATCGCGAGCGAGAGATCCGAGACCGAGGAGTAGGTCGTCTCGTTCGTGTCGATCCGCCCCGGGAACCGTGTCGTGACCTCCTGGAGCACGAAGCCGTTTCCGTCCGGGTCGGTGAAGGTCACGAAGGACGCATAGCTCCGCCGCTGCGGATCGGGCCCGCTCGCCCGCGCGGCCTTGTCGAAGCGGTTGAAGCCGCCGGCCACGTCGTGGAAGACCTCGCTCGCATCCACGCCATTGCGGACGAGCTCCTCACGCGCCGCCACGATGTCCGACACGACGAGGTGCAGGAACTGAACGGAGCCGGGAGGCGTCGTGGTCAGCTTCTTGCCGATGGTGACCGAGCACCCCGAACCCGGCGGGGTGAACTGAAGCCTCCGCTCGTCGTCCTTCCCGATGTCTGCGTCCTGTCGCCACCGGAGCTTCTTCCCGTAGAACTCCGCCGCCCGATCGGGGTCGGAGACGGGAAGCACGACGACCTCCAGCTTCATGTCGATTCTCCCGCTGGTCGGGTCTTCAGTCGGGCTCATGGGTCCTCCCTCGGCTGCGCGCACCCTACGAGGGCTCGAAGTCGCGACTCAATCCCGATTCGCTGCGACGTCAGCGGGTCGACGCGGCCGCCGACTCTCAGCCCGGCGCGGTCCGGTGCAGCCGCGCCTGGATGTACGGCTTGAACTCGCTGGCCGGTCCCGGCGGCGCGATCTCGAAGGTCAATTCGAGCCGGTCCTTCGATTGCCAGGAGTACGTCAGCCGGAACCGAGGCCCCGGCGCACCAGTCTCGCTCAGGAAGACCAGCGTGGACGCGCTCGGCGCCTGCACCTGGTAGCGGATGACGTGTCCCTCGTTGTCGACATATTCGGCCCGGAGCTGCCCGTTCTCCGAGTAGAGGAGCATCACGTCGTCGTGGGCGCTCGCGGGGCGCTCCTTCGTCGCCGGGTACTGGGCGTGATTCTTCCGGACGAGCGCGTGCCCCTGCGCGGCGCGCTCGAACACCGTCCAGCCCGTGGCGCCCGGCGATCTCGGATCCGGATCCGCTTCCCAGCGCCCGACGAGCGGCGCGGCGACTGCCAGCGGATCCCTGGCCTCCTCCGCGCGTGCCGACGGGCCCGCGCCGAGCAGCATCAGCACTGCCAGCGAGCGAGTCAGTGACATCAGACAGCCCCGCTCACTGCATGTGCTGGCCGCCGTTGATCGCGATGTTGGCGCCGGTGACGAACGCCGCCTCGTCCGAGCAGAGGTAGATGATCAGCCCCGCCACCTCGTCGGGTTTGCCCAGCCGGCCCACCGGGATCTGCGGGATGATCTTCGTGTCCAGCACTTCCTTCGGGATCGCCATCACCATCTTCGTCCCGATGTAGCCGGGGCTGATGGTGTTGACCGTGACGCCCTTCTTCGCCACCTCGAGCGCCAGCGACTTGCTGAACCCGTGGATGCCGGCCTTCGCCGCCGCGTAGTTCGTCTGACCGAAGGCGCCCTTGCTCCCGTTCACCGAGCTGACGTTGATGACGCGTCCCCAGCCCCGGTCGACCATGCCGTCCACCACCGGCTTGGTCATGTTGAACATGGAATCCAGATTCGTGTTCACCACCGCGTCCCAGTCGACCTTGGTCATCTTGCGGAAGGTCATGTCGCGGGTGATGCCGGCGTTGTTGATCAGGATGTCGATCGGCCCGATCTCCTTCTGCACCTGCGCAACGCAGCGCTGGCAGGAGTCGAAATCGGAGACGTCGACCGGATAGGCGGCGAACTCGCGCCCCGGACCGCGCATCTCGGCGAGCGTCTCCTTGATGGTGGTGTTGTTCGGAGAGTGGGTCAGCACCACCCTGTAGCCCTTCTCGGCCAGCTTGGCGCAGATGCTGTGGCCGAGGCCTCCGGCACCTCCGGTGACCAGCGCGATGCGATTGGTGGACATGGCGGCTCCTTTTCCGGGGGTCCGAGGCGATTCTTCGACCCGTGAGCCGGCGACTGTCCAGCGCAGTTTCTGCGCTCGGTGCTGGGCGCCTGCTCGCTCCGTCCGAGCCCGCCGGGTCAGGCGGCCCGCGCTGGATCCGATTGCCCGAGCCGGCAGCGGGCGTGACAGACCCTCGGACCAGGCCTCGACGCGCCGCGTCGAAACGTCGCTTACCGGGCCACGGGCAGCTCGACCCGCGCGACGGTCCCCTCGCCGGTGGAGGAGAGGCGCAGCGTTCCGCCCATCTGGGTCATGAGCTCCCGGCACAGCCAGAGTCCGAGGCCAGTTCCCGACTCCTTGGTGGTGCGGAGGATCTCCTCCCCCTGCTCGACCGGGTGCGGAAGCCCGGGCCCATCGTCGACCACCTCGATGCGACCGCGGCTGCCCACCTTGAGCCACCGCACCTGCACCCGACCCGGCTCGGATCTCTCCATCGACCGGATGGCCTGAGCTGCGTTCACCACCAGGTTGATCAGAACCTGGGTGAGGCGGAGCGGGCTGGCGAGCACCGCCAGCGGGCCGCCGAAGCTAGTCAGGAGCACCCTGCCCTGGAGCTCCGGTCGGACGAGACGGGCGACCTGAAGCACGAGGTCGGGAACGTCGCAGCGCTCGATCGGTGACTCCGTGCGGAGCTGGCCTGTGACCTCGCGCGAGACCTGGCGCACGTGCTCTGCCCCAGCCTCCACGTCCTGGACGATCTCCGAGAGCTCCCGGAGCCGCTCCAGGACACGCGCCTCGGGGCGGATCCGGCTCACGCGTCGAACGTAGGCCGCCACGCCCACCAGCTCCCGCCGGAGCGCCGCCGCGTTCTCGGCCACGTACATCGCGGGCCCGGCGAGCTCGTGCGCGATCCCTGCGCTCACCCGGCCGAGGGTGGCGAGGCGCTCCGACTGGTCCAGGCGTGCCCGGAGACTGCGGACCTGAGATCGCAGCTCGAAGATGCGGACCGCATCCTCGAGCGCTGCACCAACCTCGCCGACGGCCCACGGCTTGACGAAGTATCGCTTCGCCGCGCCCCGCTCGACCGCCGCCCGGGCCTGCGACAGCTCCTTGCTCCGCGCGACGAGGAGCCGCTCGGTGTCGGGGAGAACGGAGGGCGCCAGCTCGAGCAGCTCGCGTCCCGAGTCGTGATCGGTGAGCAGCGCGGCCACCGGAGCCACCGACTGCACTTGCTCCAGTAGCTCCTCGCCCGAGGAGGCGAGGCTCAGGCGGAAGCGGTCGCCGAACTGCGACTCGAACAGCCGGAGCTGGCCCCGATCGGCGTCGACGTACGCCACGGCGGGCACCCGGCTCTCGGTCGATGCGGGATCACGCATCCGTCTTCAGGCATCGCACCTCCACCGTGGGTTTCGCAAGGTCCAGCGCACCCCAGGGCCCAAGGGTGGACACCGTCCCGCCAAGGGCGAACGTCCCGGCATTCCAGGAAGAACCGGCCTGGCCCGGGCCTTGAACACTGGACCGGACGGGACAGAGGAGACCACGCGAATGGCCATCTCCAGCCGGACAGTGCTGATTGTCGCCGGGGACGCGCGCACTGCGGACGCGTTCCACAACAGCCTCGACCACGAGGCGCACCGCCTCTACGAGGTCTCGTGCCTGAAGGACGCCCTGGCCCTCGCCGCCCGTGAAACCCTGGACGCCGTCGTGTGCGACACCGCGCTCCCCGACGGGACCGGGCTGGCGCTCCTCCACGAGATCCGCCGCATCCAGCCGGACTCGATGCGGATCCTCCTGACCTCGGCCGCCGGCGTCGGCACCGCGCTGGACGCGATGAGCCACGGCGACATCTACCGCTTCCTGGTCAAGCCCTGGGACGGCGTCGAGCTCCGGGGCGTGGTCCGGGCCGCCGTCGACCGCCTCTCCCGCGAGCGCGAGAACTCGCAGCTGCTGGACCGGGTGAAGGGCGAGATTCGCCAGGCCATCGCGACCGCCTACCCGGAGCTGCACCTGGTCCGCGACGCGACCGGCTCCATCCTCCTCGACGACACCGAGGAGCAGACCTCGCTGTCGATCGCCGCCGGCTGAACTTCCGGGGCACCTCGATGGAGCCGACCCTCCCGGTCCTCGTCGTCGGCCACGACACGCCTTCACCGGCGCTGCTCGAGGCGCTGCGGAAGGGCGGCGTCGATCCACGCCCCTGCGCGCCCGACGACGTCCTGGGGCTCCTCGCGTCCGGCGTGGCCGAGGCGGTGGTCGCCCATCCGGTGCCGTTCTGGCGGCTGCTGCTGTCCCGGGCGGTGACCGCGGGCGCGACGGCGGTGCTCCACGTTCCCGAGGGAGAGGCTCCGAAGGCGCTCCCCACCGGCGTCCGCGCCGTCCAGCGGGCCGAGGAGATTCCCAGGCTCCTGCGCGAGGCCCGTCTGGTCCGTGGTGAGGAGCCGCTCTCCTCGCAGGTCGCCCCGACCCTCGAGCAACGCCTGTCGGAGGCCGAGCGCTATGCCGCCGAGGTCCAGGCGCTGCACCTCCTTCGCAGCCCCGAGGAGATCTTCTGGGAGGCGGTTCGCCGCGTCCGGGGACTGGTCCAGGCAGACCGGGTGATCTGCTGGCGTATCGGCGACGACACGACGCTCGTGCTCGGCGCGGCCGACCCTGCCCTGCCGGCGCCGCCGGCCAGAATGCCCATCGGCGAGCTGCTCGCCGGACTGTGCGCTGCGGAGGCTGCCCCGGTGGGCCGCGGCGAGGGTGAGCTTCCCGAGGCCTGGCGCGAGGCCGCCCGCCGCCGCGACGGAGCCGAGCCCGGGGCGATGCTGGCCATCCCGCTGGTGCGCGCGGGAGAGCTCGTGGGTGTCCTCGAGGCGGTGCGCCGGCCCGGACGTCCTGCCTTCAGCGACACCGACCGCCAGCGCTTCGCCGGGTGGGGCTCGCAGGTGGCGACCGCGCTCGCCGGGGCGCTGAACATGGCGCGCCTGCACGAGGCGCAGAGCGAGATCCTGGCGGCCAACTCCGCGCTCGAGGCGAAGATCGAGCTGAGGACCCGGGCAGTGGTCCACGCCAAGCGCGAGTGGGAGCGCACCTTCGACGCCATCCGCGAGCCGATCGCGCTCCAGGACGGGTTCGTCATCCGCCGCGCGAACATGGCGTACGCCGAGGCCGCGGGCGTGCCCATCACCCAGGTGCCGGGGAAGACCTGTCACCAGCTGCTCGCCGGTCGGGTGGCTCCCTGCGTGGGATGTCCGCTGGCCACGGGCAGCGCCGAGCTGAGCGCGGAGATCTCGCTTCCCCGCGGCCGGAGCATGCGGTTCAGCGGCTTCCGGACCGATGCCGACACGGTGGTCGTTCACTACCGCGACATGACGGCCCACCGGGCGCTGGAAGCCCGCTTGCGCGAAAACGAGCGGCTCGCATCCCTCGGGCAGCTGGCCCACGGCGCGGCGCAGGAGATCCACACCCCGCTGGGGGCGATCCTCGGGAACCTCTCGACGCTGCGCGGAGCGGCGGCGGAGCTCGAGTCGGGAGCCACCTCCATCGAGAAGGCGGCGCGGCTGTGCGGACAGGGTAATGCCACCGCGGCGGTCCGGTCGCTCACCGAGGTGCAGGTCCGCGACCTCGCGGCGAACCTCCGTGAGTTGCTGCAGGACGTTGAGGACGGCGCGCAGCGCATCGGGGCCATCGTCAAAGGGCTCCGCGAGCTCGCGCGCCAGGACGTCGCACGGCCGGAGTCGGTCGATCCGAATGCCTGCGTGCGGCGCGCGGTCCAGGCGGAGCTCGGCGACGCGGCGTCGTCGGTCTCGGTCCGGGCGGAGAGCACGGCGAAGGTGCTGGTCACGCCGGGTCAGCTGGAGCAGGCGCTCGTGCAGCTGGTACGGAACGCGAGGCTTGCGGCGCCGGAAGGGTCAGTCCGGGTACGGACGCGTGACGATCATGGAGCGGTGGCGATCGAGGTCCAGGACGACGGGCCCGGCATCCCCGCGGCCCACCTGTCACGCATCTTCGAGCCGTTCTTCACCACCCGCGGCGGCCCCCAGGGAATCGGCCTCGGCCTGACGCTGGTGTGGAGCATCGTGCAGCGCGCTGGCGGGACGATGGAGGTCGACTCTGAACCCGGACTGGGGAGCACCTTCCGGATCCGGCTGCCCGCGCTGGCGAGTCCGGAGCGATCGGGCGAAGCCGCGGCGTAGGACAATCAGAGCTGAGGAACCCAGCTTCATTGGTACATGGGTACATGCGCTGGCTCGCGCTGACGGGTGAGCAGCAATGCGAAGACACCTGACGCGAGATGAGGCAGAGATGACCCTGCGCGCCGGCAGGGCGGTTGAGCAATGGCTGGGACGCGAGGAGTCATCCGCAGGAGCCATTCTGCGTTGGCTTCAGATAAAGAAAGAGAAGTCGGGACACATTGTGACGACACTGTTCGAAGTGTATGACGTCGGAAGCGATCAATTTGTCGACTTGTACGAGTTCCCGGATGTCGATGCAGACGCTTCCTTTCGCGCCTCCCACGTAGAAGACAACGAGGCGGCAGCGCTCGACTATGCGGTGACAATGCTCGGAGCCGACGAGGCCCATTTCGTGAACGCTGGGGTGGTTCAGGACGAGTATCGCGCGAGCCGATCAAAGATCGGTAAGCTCTGAGCGAGGGTTCTCAAGAGGCGACGTCAGACGCAGGCGCCCTCGCCGGGCCGTGCCACTCCTGCGTCGACCGCGCCGTCGATTCCTGAGGCCCGGAGAAAGCCCAGCACCGCGGCATCGAATTGCTCCGGGGCCTCCATGTTCAGGTGGTGCCCTGCCGCGGGAATGATCCGCAGCGCGGCGCGCGGAATCTTCTCGGCGAGCAGGTCCGCGGCCGCCACGATGTTCGGATTCTCCAAGCCCCCGCGAAGCACCAGAGTCGGCACGGCGATCTCTCCCAGATGGTCCGACGGAACGCGCGCAGGCCAGCGGACCAGCTCAGGCCGGGGAGTTCCCCACCCCTTCACATTGTCAGTGAGCATCTTCCGCATCCGTTCCTGCACACCCGGTATGTCCCGCGCGGTCACGAACGCCGGATCCTCGAGCCACAACCGCACCGCCTCCGCGGTCCCACGCTTCTTGAGCGCCTCGTAGATCGCCGACCGGTCTCCCACCTTCGCCAGCGTCTGTCCGCGCACCGTCGCGGCCGCGGTGACCAGGGCCAGCACCCGCTCCGGATGCTCGAGCGCGAAGTCCACTGCCACCTGCCCACCGTACGAGAGCCCGATCACCACCGCCTTCGACACCCCGACCTTGTCCAGCACCGCCCGCGCGTCCTCCACCGGCGAGTACGCAGCGCCCGGCGCCTTCGACCGACCGAATCCCCGCTGGTCGTAACGAATCGTGCAGTGACCGGGCGAAAAGCTCGCCACCTGGTCGTCCCACATCCGCGAGTCCACGAGACCACCGTGAATGAGCAAGATGGGCACGCCTCGGCCAGCGACCCGGTAGTGGATCCGCCCGCCGCCGTCGCGCGGCAGATCGCCTGCGACCTCCCGGCCCCCGCTCACCACCGCCAGCGCGAGCAGGACCAGCGCCGTCAATGCGCCCTCAGAACAGCAGACGCGTCGGCTGCTCCAGCAGCGTCTTCAGTTCCTGGAGGTACTGAGCGCCGAGCGCCCCGTCGACGATCCGGTGATCGCCCGAGAAGGTCGCGGACATCATCTTCCGCACCACCACCTTGCCGTCGCGTACGACCGGCTTCTCTGCCACCGCACCCACCGCCACGATCGACGCCTGCGGCGGGTTGATGACCGCGATGAAGTTGTCCACCCCGAACATCCCGAGGTTGGACACGGTGATCGACCCGCCCGCGTACTCCTCCGGCTTCAGCGCCTTGCGCCGTGCCCGCTCGGCCAGCTCGCGCGCCTCGGCCGCGATGGTCCCCAGCGACTTCTGGTCCGCGTCGCGGATGACCGGCGTGATGAGCCCGTCCTCGATCGCCACCGCGATCCCCACGTCCGCCGTGTGGAACTGGAGGATCCGGTCGCCCTGCAGCGACACGTTCACCTTGGGCTGACGCCTGAGGGCCATCGCCGCGGCCTTCACGATGAGGTCGTTGAACGAGACCTTCACCTCGGCGGCCTTCGCCTGCTCGCGAACCTTCGCCGCCTCCTCCATCTCGATGTCGACAGTGACGTAGAAGTGCGGGACGCCCGGCTTCACCTCCGCCATGCGCTGGCTGATGATCTTGCGCATCCCGGAGATGGCGACGACGTCTGGCTCGCGCCGCCCGAACATCGGCACCGTCACCGGAGCGGGACGCGGCGCAGCCGGCGCCTTCGCAACCGCCGCGGCCTGACCAGCCTGGCCCGCCTGACCGATCGCGGCCTCCACGTCGCGCTTCACGATGCGACCACTCGGACCCGAGCCCTGGACCCCGGCGAGATCGAGCCCCTCGTCGCGCGCCATCCGCTTCGCCAGCGGTGAGGCCCGGAGCCGGCCATTCTCCTCCGACGCCGACGGAGGCGGCTCTTCGGCCCGACGGATCGGCACGACCTGCGCCGGAGGAGGTGCCTTCGGCGCGGGCTTCGGCGGGGGAGTCGGAGCGGCGCTTGCCGCAGCTGGAGGAGCCTTCGGGGGAGCCGGAGCAGGCGCAGGCGCAGGCGCAGCTGCCTTGGCCGGAGCCGCCGAGGCCTCGACCTTCTCGCCCTTCTGCCCGATCACGGCGATCGGCGCCCCGACCTTCCCGGTCTCGCCCTCGGGGACGATGATCTTCAGCAGCACGCCATCGTCGAAGGCCTCGACCTCCAGGTTCGACTTGTCGGTCTCGACCTCTGCGATCGCCTCACCGGAGGAGATGCTGTCCCCCTCCTTCTTGAGCCACTTGACGATCTTGCCCTCGGTCATCGTCGGGGAGAGC
>DASXGF010000307.1:0-2824 GCA_036489275.1 Myxococcaceae bacterium
TGTTCGAGGCTCCCTCGGCCCGCATCACCTCCACGATGTGCCGGAAGGCCTGCCGGAACTTCCCCGGGCCCACGTCGTATCCCCCGTTGTACTTGGCGCTCCAGGGGTTCCAGTCGCCGTTCACCTCGGTGCCGTACTGGACGATCAGCGCGGTGCCGAACGCCTTCGCCCTGTCGGCCCACGCGCGGAGATCGCTGTCGAACATCCCGGCGTTGATGTTGTCCAGCGTGTAGAGCGGGTCGGCCACCAGCTGCCGGTCCTGGCTGCGCATGTGGAGCCGGATGAAGGGCACGGCGCCCCGCGCCCGGATCGCCTCCGCCGTCACGCGGGGGAAGGCCTTGCTCACGAACCACTCGTTGCTGAAGTAGACGTAGGCGAGGGGCCGGCCCACCGCGGCGCTGTACGCGTCTGCGGCGTCCAGCGAGATGTCCGAGTCGGGCTCCGTCGTCCCCGCAGGGAACACTCCGTGGTAGAGGCGGCCGTCCGGCGGAACCTGGATCCGAGTTCCCATCGCCGGTCCGGCGTCCGTGCCCGCGTCGGGAGGAAGGCCAGCGTCGCCGCTGCCTGCCTCCGGGTCCTGACCGGCGTCCTGCCCCCCGTCGGGACGCGGGTCGCTGGATCCCGAGGGCGCAGGGCCGAAGCCGTCTGCCCCACCGCAGGCAAACGCCAGGGTGAGAATGCACAGGGCCCCGCAGACCAGCGTCCGACCCGATCGCCTCATCGACAAAGTCAGCCTCCGCGGTCACCGCCAACGTGCGGAGCGACGGCCCCGACCGCCACCATGGCCGCAGGCTTCGCATGGAGGCGACCCACGATGCGCGCCTGCGGACACTCGGCGCTTCGCCTGTTTGACGCTCGGGCCGTGCTCGCGCCACCAGGTTTCCAGGCGCAGCGACAAGTCGTGCGCTAGAAGACGCGCCCGCAGAGTCGTCAGGGAGGTTGCAAGTGAAGGTTCTGGTCGTCGTCCAGGCGCGCACCGGCTCCACCCGGCTTCCGGGGAAGGTGCTCATGCCGCTCGCCGGCAAACCGCTGCTCGTCCGGATGCTCGAGCGCGTGAAGGCGGCCCGGACTCCCTCGCAGGTCGTCGTCGCGACCACGACGGACAGCTCGGACGATCCGGTGGTGGATCTGGCGAAGCAGGCCGGGGTGGCGTGCGTGCGCGGCCACCCGACGGACCTCCTCGACCGGCACATCGCGGCGCTGCGCACCACCGACTGCGACGCGGTCTCTAAGATCCCGTCGGACCAGCCGCTCCTCGACCCGGCGCTGGTCGATCGGGTCCTGGGGACGTTCCTCGAGGATCCCTCGTACGACTACGTCTCCAACCTCCATCCAAGCACGTGGCCCGACGGGTACGACGTGGAGGTGATGAAGCGCGAGGTCCTGGAGACGGCCTGGCGGGAGGCGAAGAAACCCCTGGAGCGAGAGCACACCACCCCGTTCATCTGGGAGCAGCCCCAGCGATTCAAGCTGAAGAACCTCACCTGGGACCGCGACCTCTCGATGACCCACCGGCTGACCATCGACTATGCGGAGGACTACGAGCTCATCCGCCGCGTGTACGACGCGCTCCACGTCGAGGGGAAGCCGCCCTTCGGGCTCCAGGACATCCTCGACTATCTGGATGCGAACCCCGAGGTCTTCGCGCTCAACCAGAAGTTCGCCGGCGTGAACTGGTACCGGCACCACCTGGATGAGCTGAAGACGGTGGACGCCTCCCGCACCCGGGTACCCGAGCACGAGCGCAAGGCGCCCACGAAGTAGGGACGACTACGCCAGCCGGGCGAAGCCGGTGTGCTTCACCGGCCCGAGCAGCCGCGAGCGCACGTCGCCCTTGGCCCGCGCGTCGGCGACCTTCCCGAACGCGGCCTCGACCGCGTCGAGGTACGCCGAGACGTGCTGCTCCTCGTGGCGGAGCGTCGGGTAGAAGCGGTCCGAGGCGAGGAAGCCGCGGCCCAGCATCTCCTGGATGAAGAGCGTCATCAGCGCCGGCGCGTCCTTGTCCTGGAATCCGAAGCTGGCCAGGGCGGGGATTCCAGTGACGGTGAGGGGAACGCCGGTGCGCTCGGCGGCCTTCTTCCACCCGTCCTGCACGCGGGTGCCGATCTCGGTGAGCGTCTTGCCCGCGTTCAGCTTCCGGTGCTTGGTGGTGGAGGCGAGCGCCGCGGCGGGGCCGACCCGCTCGGTGAAGTAGGCGCTGGAGATGAAGGTCTTCTGCACCGCCTCCATGACCGACTTCCGCCCGACGATGGCCGCCATCGCGAACCCGTTGGAGAGGGCCTTGGCGTAGGTGGCGATGTCGGGATCGATCCCGTAGGCCAGGTGCACGCCGCCGGTGTTCATCCGGAAGCCGGCGGTGATCTCGTCGAAGAGGAGCACCGAGCCGTTCTTGGTGGCGATCTCCCGGGCGCCCTCGAGGAAGCCGGGGATCCGGCCGGCGCCCCGCACCGGCTCCATCACGATGGCCGCGAGCTTGTTTCCCCGGGCCTCGACGATCTTCCGGAGCGCGTCCAGGTCCCCGTAGGCGAAGGGGTGAGTGGTGCCGGCGAGCCCGCGGGGAACGCCGTTGGGCTCGAGGCCGGGGAGCAGGTGTCCCTGGAGCCCGTCACCGTCGCCGAGGTTCACCGACAGGTACCAGTCGTGCCAGCCGTGGTAGCCGCAGAAGGCGACCTCGTCCCGTCCGGTGGCGGCGCGGGCGATGCGCACGGCCTTGGCCATCACCTCACCGCCGCTCCGGGCGTAGCTCACCATGTCCGCCCAGGGGTGGAGATCGAGGAGCAGCTCGGCGAGGGCCACGTCCTCGGGCGGATTGAGGGTGCACATC
>DASXGF010000310.1:0-2833 GCA_036489275.1 Myxococcaceae bacterium
GTGGCGATCGTGTCCGCGACGCCGTCCGGGCCGTAGTCCATCAGGTGGTTGTTGGCGAGGCTCACCGCGCGCACGCCGGCGTCGACCAGGACGGAGACCGTGGACGGCCGCGCGCGGAAGTTGAAGTTCTTCGGAATCGGCTCCCCGCGGCCGGTGAACGGGCACTCGAGGTTCACCACGACGAGATCTGCGCCGGCGAAGAGCGGCTTCACCTCGGCGAAGCCCCAGCCGTCCACCGCCGCGCCGCTCTCGCCCTTGGCCCGCAGCCCGTCGACCCACTCCTCGTAGTGCGCTCCCAGCGTGACGTCGCCACCGGCGACCAGGGTGATTGCCCAAGGCGCAACCCGCTCTGCCGGCGGACCGACGGTCAGCGGCGGGCCGGGGCGCGTCTCCACCTCGTCCGGGCGCACGGTCGTCCGGGGCGCGCACGCGACCACGAGGCCAAGCGTGCAGACGAGGGAGAAGCACCAGAAATCACTGCGCCGTGCGGGGCTCACGTCGGCACGGGAGTGTAGCTTGCAGAGGCCGATCTCCGCTGAATACAGTGGCCCGTCACCCCCTCCCATGGCCCGCGAGAAGGACAACATCGCGCTCTCCGACGAGCACAACTCCCGTGGCATCGAGCTCGCCGATCGCGGCTGGCTGGACGAGGCCATCCGCGAGTTCCGGAAGGCCATCGACCTCGACCCGGACTCGGCGCACGCCCACGACAACCTGGCGACCGTGTACGCCGAGAAGAAGCTCTACCGCGAGGCGCTCGCCGAGTACCTGACCGCGCTCAAGCTCGAGCCGGACAGCGCCACCGCGCACTACAACCTGGCCTGCTTCCTCTCCACCCACGGACCGGAGTTCGCGGTCGCCGCGTACAAGCAGGCGATCGAGCTCGATCCCGAGTATCCGGACGCGCACCTGAACCTCGGCCTGACCTACGCCGACCACGGGCGCGTCGAGGAGGCCATCGCCGAGCTGCAGACCGCCATCGAGCTCGACCCGGCGGACGCCTTCCCCCGCCACGAGCTGGCCGCGCTGCTGATGGACGAGGGCGACTACCGGGGGGCCATCGCCCAGCTGAAGGAGGTCGTGCGGCTCGAGCCCGAGGACTTCGAGGCGCACCTCGATCTCGGCATCTGCTACGCGCAGAAGGGCTTCTACGCCGAGGCCGAGCGGGCCTACCAGAAGGCGCGGGCCCTCAACGCCGATGACCTCCTCCTCCACTACAACCTCGCCGCGCTCTTCGCCCTCTGGGCCAAGAAGCCCGAGGCGCTCGAGTGGCTGAAGAAGGCGCTCGAGGCCGACCGGCAGAAGGTCGCCGGTTGGCTGGCGACGGATCCGATGTTCGACGGGCTGAAGGGCGATCCCGAGTACGAGAGCCTGCTGTGAGGCGCCCTCCTTGAGCAGCGAGGCCTGGCACATCACCGTCGCGGTGGTGCTGGTCCTGGTCAACGCGTTCTTCGTCGCCTCGGAGATGGCGCTGGTCCGGGCCCGCCCCACGCGGTTCCGCCACCTCGCCGACCAGGGGAACCGTGCCGCGGAGCGGACGCTCCCGCTGCTGGAGAATCTCCCGCCCTACCTGAGCACCGTGCAGTTCGGGGTCACGCTCACCTCGCTCGGCATCGGCTGGGTGGGGGAGCCGGCGTTTGCCGGGCTCATCGAGCGCTCGCTCCGCGCGACCTTCTCCGGGTGGCGGGGCCTCGTGGCGATCTCGCACACGCTCGCCTTCATCTTCGGGTTCGCGATCATCACCATCCTCCACCTGGTCATCGGCGAGCTGGTCCCGAAGAACCTCGGGCTGCAGCGCACCGAGTCGGTGGCGATGGCCGTCTCCTGGCCGATGCGGGCCATCTACCTGATCACCTATCCGGCGGTGCACGCCATCGCCTGGATGGCCTCGGTCGTGTCCAGGATGCTCGGGCTCCACGCCGCGGGCCCCGAGGAGAGCGCCCTCAATCCCGAGGAGCTGGCGATGCTCGTCGACAGCTCGGCCCGGGCGGGCAACATCACCGCCGAGCGCGGTGAGCTGCTCGCCCGTGCGCTGTCCATGTCGGAGAAGACCGCCCGTCAGGTCCTCGTCCCCCGGCAGCAGGTGAAGTACCTCGACATCGACGAGCCGCTGGAGCGCAACATCGCCGAGGCCCGGGCGGCCGGGCACACCTGGATGCCGGTGGCGCGAGGCAGCCTGGACCAGGTCGAGGGCGTGGTGAACGTGAAGGACCTGTTCTTCCTCCTGGCCAACGACCAGCTCCGCAGCCTGGGGCAGGTCCAGCGCCCGGTCCTCTTCGTCCCCGAGAACGTCACCCTCGAGCAGCTGCTCATCGAGTTCCGCAAGCGTCGCCGGCAGCTCGCGGTGGTGGTCGACGAGCACGGCGGCACGAGCGGGATCGTCACCCTCGCCGACCTGGTGGCGGAGGTGGTGGGGGACGTGGCCGAGCTCGGCCGGAGGGTCTCGGAGGTGAAGACCCTCCCCGGTGGCCTGCTCGAGCTGCCCGGAACCACCCAGCTGTCGGACCTGGAGGACAGGCTGGACGTGCGCTTCGACGTGGACCCCACCGAGGTGAGCACCATCGCCGGCTTCCTCATGGCTCGCCTCGGCCGGGTGCCCGAGCCGGGGGACCACACCGAGGTGGACGAGTTCGAGATCCGGGTGGCGGAGACCGACGGCCCCCGGGTCCTGAAGGTCCGGATCGAGCCCAAACCCCCCGCACAGCCGCCCCCTCCGCCTGCGGCATCGGCATGACGGTTCACGTACGGTCACGCATCGTCATGCACTGCTTGCCGGGAAGTTCACCGAAGCGGTAAACACTGGTCAACTCGGACCGTTTCCTTCGCCCAGGAG
>DASXGF010000030.1:0-8664 GCA_036489275.1 Myxococcaceae bacterium
TCGGGCTCGTGCTGGGCCTGGGCGGTGCGCTCGTGCTCCGGGCGCAGATCCGCGAGAACGAGGCCTCGCGGCTGCGCAGCGCGGTGCCTCCTCCGCCGACGCCCGAGGTCGTGGCCGAGCCGCCTCCGCCGACGCCGGCGGAGCCACCCCCGCTCGAGCTGACCCCGCCGACGGTGCCGGCGAGCCGTCCGAGTACGGCGACCGAGTGGATGGCGGCGGCCCGTGCGGCTGCCGAGGCGCGTGACTTCGACCGGGCGCTGCGGCTGCTGTCCTCGGTGCGAGACCACTCCTTCCAGGCCGAGGCGCAGACCCTGCGGAAGACCTGGCGGGCCGAGGCGGTGGCCGGCCGGGCGGTGCGGAGCGCGCGGAAGGAGCTGGAGCTGGGACGACCCTCGGGGGCACTGCGGAAGCTGGAGCCGGCGAAGAACAGCCGGGCCTGGGCGCCCGAAGTGGCCGAGCTCCGCGCGGAGATCACCGCGGCCCTGAAGAGCCCGCGCAAGCCCCAGGCCCGGGCGGCGACCGCAGCCGACGTGGAGCGCCTCTACCGGGAGGGAAAGACGCTCTATGACAGCGGGAACGTGGGCGAGGCCGCCGGCCGGTTCGAGCGCTGCCTGTCCCTGGACCGGAACCACCCCCGGTGCCACTTGATGCTGGCCACGTCCTATGCCAGGGGCGGGGACACCGGCCGGGCCGAGGCCCACTAACCGCGGTTCCTTGCGCTGGCCGCGGCAGATGACCCGGCCGTGCCCAGGGTGAAGAAATTCCTTGAGGATTCGGACGCCGAGAAGAAGGCTAGGGCCTCCAGCGCGACGCCTCAGCGCTAGGAGGGGCGATGCAGATCCGGATCCTGGTGGTCGACGACGAGAAGGAGACCGGCGACTACCTCCAGCTCTTGCTCACCAAGGCTGGCTACGAGGTCGTGGCTCTCACCGACCCCACGCAGGTGATGGACCGACTGCGGGCGGAGGACTTCCACCTCGTCATCCTCGACATGATGATGCCGCAGATGTCCGGAACCGAGCTGCTGGAGAAGATCCGCGGCTTCGACTCGGACATCGCGGTGATCGTCGCCACCGCGCATCCCGCGGTCGAGACCGCCGTGGCCTCGCTCAAGGCGCAGGCCTCGGACTACGTGAAGAAGCCGGTCGAGCCCGAGGAGCTGCTGGCGGCGGTGGAGTCGGCGCTGGCGAAGAAGGGCCTCTCCAAGGACCCGGAGGCCGAGCTGCACCGGGCGATTGGCCGGACCATCCGCGAGGCGCGCAAGTCGCAGGAGCTGACGCTCAAGCAGCTGGCGCGGCGGACCGGGCTCTCGGTCTCGCTGCTCAGCCAGATCGAGCGCGCCGAGTCGAGCGCGTCGATCAGCTCGCTCTACAAGATCGCCTCGGCGCTCCGGCTGCGGATGGCCGAGCTGTTCGGCGGGGCGTGAGCCGGCGCGAGGTGCGTCCTTGGAAGTATGGGAGGAAGCAGCGCCGGACCTGACGGATCCGGCGACCGTGGCGCTCTACGACGAGCTACCCCTCTGGTCGGCGCCGTTCGGTGGGGTAATTCTAGAAACGGTGAGGCTCCGGACCGGCCTGACCGTGCTCGACGTGGGCTGCGGCACCGGCTTCCCGCTGCTCGAGCTGGCCGAGCGGCTGGGTCCGGAGGCGCGCCTGCACGGAGTGGACCCCTGGGTGCCGGCGATGGAGCGGCTCCAGGCAAAGGTGACGGCGTGGAAGCTGGGTGGACGGGTCACGCTCCACGTCATGAAGGTGGAGTCGCTCGAGCTGCCTCTTGCGTCGATGGACCTCGTCGTCTCCAACAACGGGCTGAACAACGTGGGCGACCTGCCCCGCGCCCTGGGGGTCTGTGCTCGCGTGGCTCGTCCGGGGGCGCAGCTCGTGTTCACCGCCAACCTGCCGGGGACGATGGCCGGGTTCTACGAGGTGCTCGGCCGAGCGCTGGACGAGGCGGGCGTGGCGGACGGGCAGCAGCGGATCGCCGAGCACATCCGGGCCCGGCGTCTTCCGGTGGACGAGCTGGTCGGCCTGACCGGCGACGCGGGTTTCGGCGTCGAGGAAGTGAGCCGTCATGCCTTCCGCTGGCGGTTCGCGAGCGCCGAGGCCCTCTTCCGGCACCACTTCATCCGGCTGGGGTTCCTCGAGGCGTGGAGAGCGCTGGTCCCCGAGGAGGCGCGGCCGGAGGTGTTCCGCAGCGTGATGGACCGGCTCGATGCGGAGGCGCTCCAGCTGGAGATCCCGTTCGTCTGCATCTCTGCCGGGCGGAGCTGACCGGCGGACGCTTCGGCCGGCGCCGAAACGAGCGAGGCCTCTCCGTGGCCATCCTCCTTCCACCCGGCGAGCCGATGTCCGGAAGGAGGCAGGTCATGAAGCGAGAGGTCATCCGCGTGGAGCCTCTGTCCACGTTCCTGGAACGACGGAAGACACCGACCTCGGTGGTGATCCGTCACGGCGACACGATCTACGTCTCGGGTCTCCCGCCGTTCGACCTCGAGACGGGGGAGATCGTGGATGCGCCCCTGGAGCGGCAGACGGAGATCGTCCTCGAGCAGCTGAAGCGCTGTGTCGAGGCCGCGGGCTCGTCGCTGGAGAAGGTTCTCCGTTGCACGGTGTACTGCACGTCGGCGGAGTCCTTCGCGAAGGTGAATGCGATCTACGCCCGGTACTTCCCGAAGGATCCACCCGCGCGCATGTACATCCCCGTGCCGGCGTGGCCCTTCAAGTTCGACGTCGAGATCGACTGCGTCGCAGCCCTGTGAGGGTTCATCGATGTTCTCCGTGCTCTTCGAGGTGCACCCCCGGCCGGACCGGTGGGATGCGTACCTGGGCCACGCCAAGGCGCTTCGCCCCGAGCTCGAGAAGATCGATGGGTTCGTCGACAACACCCGCTACCGGAGCCTGACCCGGGACGGGTGGCTGCTGTCCCTGTCGAGCTGGCGGGACGAGAAGGCGGTGGTGCGCTGGCGGACGCACGCGCAGCACCACGGCATCCAGGAGAAGGGGCGGAGCGAGGTCTTCGTCGACTACCACCTGCGCGTCGGTCAGGTGACGGAGGACACGCGTCTTCCCCCGGGCCAGGCGCTCGTCGAGCAGCGGCTGGACGAGACGCAGGTGGGCAAGGCGACGACCGCGATGCTGATCGATGCGCGACACCCGGCGGACCGGGTCGAGGGCGCGGCCGCGGAGGAGGTGGCCGGGTGGCTGGGCCTCGTGCCGTCCGCGGAGGGGCTCGTTTCCTGGGACGTGTTCGATGCGGTACTGACCCCGGGGGACGTCATTCTCCTGCTCTCCTGGCGCGATCCGACGGCCTCGGAGGTCTTCCGGCGTCACCTCCGGGTGCCGGAAGGAGCGCGGGTGCGTCGCGTCCGCGTGGTGCGAGACTACGGGATGTTCGATCGCCGCGAGGCGCCGCAGTTCTATCCGGACGCCGCCGGGGCGCCGACGGTCCACTCCTGAGCGCGACTCAGCGCCCCTTCCAGCGTGGCGGCCGCTTCTCCCGCATGGCGGTCCGGGCCTCGACGGCGTCCTCCGAGGCGAAGGCCTCTGCCCGCAGCGCCTCCAGCTCCTCCCTCTCCGCCGGGTCGATCGGTGCGCGACCGATCGCCCGGAGCGTCCGGCGCAGCCCTCCCATCGCCAGCGGCGCTCCCGAGGCGAGCGTCGCCGCCAGGGTGTGCGCCCGCGCCACCGCGTCGTCGCTCACCACGTCGAGCAGCCCCCAGGCGAACGCGTCGGGAGCGGCAACCTCGGCGGCGGTGAGGAACATCCACCGCGCCCGCTGCAGCCCCGCGAGCCGCGCCACCCGCCACACCCCGTCCGGCGCGTAGACCACACCGAGCCGCACCGGCGGCATGCAGAGCACCGTGTCCGGCGTCCCGATGCGGAAGTCGCACGCGCAGGCCAGCTCGCAGCCCGCGCCGAAGGCAGCTCCGTGGACCACCGCCACGCTCGGTGCCGGGTAGGCCTCCAGCATCGCGAGGACCTCCTGGATCCGCGCGTCCGGAGAGCGGGCCGCCGCGGCGTCCTCGCCGAGCTGGGCCAGGTCGTAGCCGGCGCAGAACGCCGGTCCCCGGGCCTCGAGCAGCAGCGCGTGGACCGAGGGGTCCGGGGCGAGCGCCTCGGCCAGCGCATCCAGCAGGAAGGGGGTCAGCGCGTTCCGCCGCTGCGGCCGCTCCAGCGTCAGCACCCGGACACCTCCGGGCAGCCAGGAGCGCTCGAGACGGCCGTCGGGGGTCACGGCGTGAGCACGACCAGCACGTCGCCCTCGTTCACCGGCTGGGTCGGCTGGCAGCGGATCTCCTTCACCGTGCCTGCGTCCGGTGCCTCGACGGGCATCTCCATCTTCATCGACTCGAGGATGACCAGCACGTCGCCGGCGGCCACCTTCTGGCCGACCGAGACCTCGACCTTCCACACGGTGCCGGTGATGTGGGCGGGGACGTCCATCGTCAGGGGCTCCTAGGCTTTGGCGTGGTGCTCCAGGAAGTGGGTGTCGAGCGCGCCCTCCTGGAAGGCGCGGTCACGGATGATGCGGAGGTGCAGGGGCACGTTGTTCTTCAACCCCTCGATGGCGAACCGCTCCAGCGCTCCCTCCGAGCGCCGGATGGCCTCCGCGCGGTCCTTGCCGGAGACGATGAGCTTGGCCAGGAGCGGGTCGTAGTACGGGGTCACCACGCCGCCCTCGGCATAGCCGGCGTCGACGCGGATGCCCTCCCCCTCGGGCGGACGGAAGACCTTGAGGGGCCCCGGGCTCGGCAGGAAGCGGACCGGGTCCTCGGCGTAGATGCGGAACTCGAGCGCGTGCCCCTGGCGGCGGATGTCCTGCTGCTGCAGCGTGAGGCGCTCGCCCGAGGCGATGCGCAGCTGCCAGCCGATCAGGTCCACCCGGGTGGTCAGCTCGGTCACCGGATGCTCGACCTGGAGCCGGGCGTTCATCTCGATGAAGAAGAGCTCGCCGTCGGCGACCAGGAACTCCACCGTCCCCGCGTTGGCGTAGCCGAAGGCGCGCGCCGCGGAGAGCGCGGCCTTGCTCATCCGGGCGAGGAGGTCGGCGTTCTTCCCTTCGAGGAACAGCGGGCTCCCCGCCTCCTCGACCACCTTCTGGTGCCGGCGCTGGATGCTGCATTCCCGCTCGAGCACGTGGAGCAGGTTGCCCTGGGTGTCGCCGAGGATCTGCACCTCGATGTGCCGGGGCGCCGGGAAGTACCGCTCGAGGTAGACCGCGTCGCGTCCGAAGGCCGACCGGGCGCGATCGGCGCAGGCGCGGAACGCCTTCTCCAGCTCTGCCGGGGAACCGGCGACGGCCATCCCGATGCCGCCACCTCCGCCGGCCGCCTTCACCAGCAGCGGGTAGCCGACGCGCTCGGCGGCCTCGGTCGCGCCCCGGAGGTCGGCCACCACCCCGTCGCTCCCCGGAACCACCGGGACGCCTGCCCCGGCGGCGAGCGCCCTGGCCTGGGCCTTGTCCTTCATCCGGGCCATCGACTCGGGCGGCGGCCCGACGAAGACCACCCCGGCGTCGGTGCAGGCGCGGGCGAACTCGGCGTTCTCGGAGACGAAGCCGTATCCCGGATGCACCGCCTCCGCCCCGGTCTCCTTCGCCGCGCGGAGCAGCGCCTCGACGTTGAGGTAGCTGTCCTTCGGCGGAGGAGGGCCGAGCCGCACCGCCTGGTCCGCCTCCTTCACGAAGGGGGCCTCGGCGTCCGCGTCCGAGTAGACGGCGATGGTGCGGAGGCCCATCGACCGCGCCACGCTGCCGATGCGGCGGGCGATCTCTCCTCGGTTGGCGATGAGCAGCGAGCGGAACATGGCGGCGTCGGGCGGCGCACGCTGCCACGCCCGGCTGCAGCGGGGCAAGCATAGGGTGGCATGGTGCCGCGACGGATGACATGGTGCCGCCCCGGCCCATGAAAGTCCTGACCGTCTACGCTCGCATCTACGCCGACGCGCTCCGGCAGGCCCTGGCCGGCATCGGGACGAACGCCTGGACGCTGCTCCTGCCCATCGCGGTGCTGACGGCGAACCAGTTCGCGACCGCTCTGGTGATCAGCGCCCTCGGGCGCCTCGGATCCTTCGTCGTCTGGGCCGTGTGGGCCGCGGCGATCAGCTGCTACCTGTACTTCCTGGGAGAGGTGGTCGCCCGGTCACGGGTCAAGCTCGACGAGTTCGGCCGGAGCTTCGGTGCGTACTTCTGGTCCATTGCCAACTTGATGTTCGTCTTCTGGATCGCCTCGCTCGTGATCGAGCTCCTCGTCCCCCACACGAGCTTCGACTTCGGGGAGCTGCTCAAGTGGGCCGCACTCATCCTCCTGAACGCCACACCGGAGGTCATCTACCAGCGGGGAACCCGCGGGGGACTGGAGACGATCCAGCGATCGGTCAAGTTCCTTCAGGACAACTGGATCGAGTGGGGAATCCCCAATCTGGCCATCCTCGCGGTCTGGTACTACCTGCCTCGTGCCCCTCTGGCGATGCTCGGGACGCTCGGAGACTTCATCACTCCGGTCCTCGAGGGGGCCGTGCTCCACCTGATCATGGTCGTCCGCGGCCATCTCTTCGCCGCGCTCGACGGCACGAGCCACCGGCAACGAATGTACCGGTACCGGTCCAGCGGCGCGGTCTGAACGTCCGCGGGCCGCCTAGACGTCGCCCTGGCCCTGGCGACGTAGGAAGGTCGGGATGTCGAACTGATCCTCGTCCATCGGGAGCTTCGGCTCCTTGAGCGGCCGGGTGGAGGCGAGCGGTCTCGGCTCGGGCGCGGTGGCCCGGGCCCGGACGGGGCCGTGGGCGGGTTCCGGCTCGGGAGCGGCGGCGGGACGGGCGACCACGTGCGCCGGCGCCTGCGCGGGGCGGCGAGCGTCCCGGTGCTGGAAGCCGGTGGCGATGATGGTGATCTTCACCTCGTCCGTGACGTTGTCGTCGATGAGGCTGCCGAAGATGATCTCGGCCTCCTCGTCGGCGGCATCGTGCACCAGGGTCAGGGCCTCGTTGACCTCCTGGAGGGTCATGTCGCGGCCGCCGGTGATGTTGATCAGGAGGCCAGTGGCCCCGTCGATCTGCACGTCCTCGAGCAGGGGCGAGGCGATCGCCTGCTGCATCGCCGTGACCGCGCGCTTGTCGCCCGAGGCGCGACCGGTCCCCATGAGCGCGTGACCGCGGTCGCTCATGATGGTCTTCACGTCCGCGAAGTCCACGTTGATGTAGCCGTGGTACTGGATGAGGTCGCTGATGCCCTGCACGGCGTTGAGCAGCACCTCGTCGGCCAGCTTGAAGGTCTCGAGGAGCGGCATCGACTGATCGCTCAGCCCGAGCAGCCGCTGGTTGGGGATGGTGATCAGCGTGTCCACGGCGGCCTTGAGCTCGATGAGCCCGGACTCTGCCTGCTTCCGCCGCTTGTTGCCCTCGAACTGGAAAGGCTTGGTGACCACCGCCACGGTCAGCGCTCCGAGAGAGCGGGCCACGTCGGCGATGACCGGCGCCGCGCCGGTGCCCGTGCCACCGCCCATCCCGGCGGTGACGAAGACCATGTCCGCGCCTTCCAGCGCGTGGGCGATCTCGTCCTTGCTCTCCAGCGCCGCCTGGCGGCCCACCTCGGGGTTGGCGCCGGCGCCGAGCCCCTTGGTCAGGGTCTCACCCATCTGGATCTTGGTCGCGGCGTGGCTGGCGGCCAGCGCCTGGATGTCGGTGTTCGCGGCGACGAAGTGCACCCGGTCGAGGGCAGCGGCGATCATGGTGTTGATCGCGTTGCAGCCCGCCCCACCCACGCCCACCACCCGGATCCTCGCGGCCTGCTTGCTCTGCTCGAAGTTGTCCATTCCCTCGTCCTGCAGGCCCTTCGGCCTGATCCGGGTCATCATCGGCCCGGGACCCGCCCCCGCAAGTTTTCGTCACACCCCTGTAGCGAGGCGGCTGTCTCCTAGAAGATCTCTTCCAGCCACTCGCGCATCCGGCCGCGGACCTTCCGGTAGACGTTGTCTTCGCGGATCCGGAAGAGCCGGCGATCGGTGTGCCGGGCGCCGTAAACCACCAGGCCGACGCCGGTGGCGTACATGGGACTCTTCACCACGTCGACCAGGCCACCGATCCCCCGCGGCATCCCACGGCGCACCGGCAGCCCGAGCACCTCCTCGGCGAGCTCGGGCATTCCGGCGAGGAGCGTCGAGCCGCCGGTGATCACCACCCCGCTGGCGAGCAGGTCCTCGAAGCCGCACTTCTGGATCTCGCGATGGACGAGCTGGAAGATCTCCTCGACCCGCGGCTCGAGGATCTCGCAGAGGATCTGCCGGCCAATGATCCGCGGCTGGCGCCCGCCGACGGACGGGACCTCGATGGTCTCGTCCTTGTCCACCATCGAGGCGAGCGCGCATCCGTAGCGCTGCTTGATCCGCTCGGCCTCGTGCGCCGGCGTCCGCAGCCCGATGGCGATGTCCGAGGTGAGGTTGTTCCCGCCGAGGGCGATGACCGCGGTGTGTGCGATGCTCCCGCCGGAGAAGATCGCGATGTCGGTGGTGCCGCCGCCGATGTCCACCAGACAGACGCCGAGCTCCTTCTCGTCCTCGCCGAGCACCGCCTCGCTGGAGGCCAGCGGCTGGAGCACGATGTCCGCGACGTTGAGCCCGGTTCGGTTGGCGCACTTGACGATGTTCTGCGCGCTGGACACCGCGCCGGT
>DASXGF010000319.1:0-9533 GCA_036489275.1 Myxococcaceae bacterium
CGAGATCCGGTCGGCGGTCCAGCGGAGCGTGGTGAGCGCCGAGCCGTTCCCGGCGATCTGCATCTCCGGCTCACCGAGCAGACCGCGCTGCACCGCCTCGAAGAGCGCGATCCCGGCAAATCCAGTGAGCACCACCAGCGCCAGCTGCATCCCGTCGAAGGCCCACCATGGGCGAACCCGCGCGCCGGCCGCGCCGCGCCAGCCGAGCCCGAGGAGCCAGACCACGACCACCGCCGCGGCGGGGACGGAGACCTGTGTCAGCCCCACTCCGAGCAGCATCCAGGCGCCGAAGCGCAGCGGGCTGTGCGGCACGCGCGAGAGGGCGAACGCCACCAGCGCGGTCACCAGCAGCACGCTCCAGAACAGCACCGCCGGTCCGAACCTTGGCCCGGCGAGCCAGAGGACCCAGCGCTGGGCGGGGAGCGCGACCACCACGTCCACGTTCGCGCCGGGAGCGCCGACGTCCACGGCCGACGGGCGGAAGCCGATCGACAGGCCTCGCGGCTCGCGCCACCGCACCACCACCCGCGAGACGGGCGGGGTCAGCGAGACGAGCAATCGTCCTCCCTCCTGGCGCACGGGCTGCGGCTGCCCGTTCACGGCGACGCCGAGCAGCTCGATGTCGGGCGGAAGCGCGAGCGCGTGCTGCCCTCCGCGGCTGGTGCGGAAGACCAGATCCATGCCCACCTCCGTCGCGCGGATGCCGGGCTGGACGGTCTCCAGGCCGCTGTCGAGTGTCAGGGTGCCGCCGCCGATGCCTTCCGGTCGGCTCGACTTCACCGTCACCGACTCGCCGGGCCAGGGCAGCCAGGTGGGCTGGTGCGCGTCGCCCGGGCCTCCGGGGTGGATCGGCGCGATGCCCCCCAGCTCGACGTGCCACATCGTGCCGGCCACCAGCACCCACCGCTCCACCCACGAGGCCGTCTTCGGCGCGGTGAGGGAGAGCGCGGGAGTCTGCTCGAGGGTGCTCCGCCACGACAGGCCCGGAGTGCCCGGAGGGAGGTTCACCGAGACGGCTCGGTCCTTCACGGGAAGGTCCGCGGTCAGCACCGCCTCGCCGGGCAGGAGCGGAATCTGGAGGACCACGGCGCTTCCCGGTGGGGAGAGACGCTCGATCTCGGTCTCCACCTCCCAGGTCAGGCCCAGCCGGAGCGTCCGGGTGACGCGGGCGAACGCGGGGAGCGCTCCGGGCCGCAGCGCCTCGCCACCCCCATCGCGCTGCAGCCGGCTGAGCTGCAGCGTCGGCTCTGGACGGCCATCCTCGCGGAGCCCGTCCACCTTCCAGCCGCGGGCCTGGACGGTGAGGAACCGCGGGGCGAGGCCGAGCGGAAGCTGGATCGAGTCCACGTGCGGAAGCGCGCCCGAGACCAGCAACGTGTGCACTCCGGGGCGGAGCACGAGCCAGCTGACGCCGTCCTCCCGGCGGAGCGCGACCGCCGGCTTCCCGTCGAGGACCACCTGCTCGGGTCGCCACCCTTCCCCGCCTCCGGCCAGCGGTACCGCGACCAGCGCCGCAGCCTGGAGCTCGACCCGGAGGCGGAGCGTCCCCGGGTCCACCTCGAGCATCGCGCGTCCCGCCGAGGCGCAGGTCGGCGCACAGCGAGGCGCCTCGAGCAGCTTGTCCCGGAGCTGGCCCAGCCGCGCATCGGTGGGCTGCTCCTCCGCGCGGGCCGACCCGTAGACGAGGAGCAGGACGAGCGCCGCGGAACCGGCCAGCCGCCCGCGACGGAACAGCGGCGCGCCGGGGCGGCCGGAGCGCGTCAGGAGGAACCAGGCGAGGGCGCCGAGGAGCCCCACCCGCAGAAGACCGAGGAGCACGTTCTCCCCGGGTGAGAGCAACAGCAGATGCACGCGCTGGCCTTGCTGCACCGGACCGCTCCAGCGCATCGGCACCTCGAGCCAGGTCCACCGGGGGATGCCCGGGCCGGTCTGGACCACCGCACTCCGGTCGATCTCGACGATGGCCGCCTTGCGCGGGGCGGGGACGCTGGCGGCCGATCCGTACCGCGTCTGTGCCTGCGGCGAGGGCGGAGCGCCCGCGCGCCCCCCCTTGCTCGCGGGGGGAGTCGCCGCCGGCTTCGCCTTGTCGGCCTCCTTCTTCAGCTCGTCGACGTCGCCCCCGGCGACTCCGCCCACCACACCGCCCACCACGCCGCCCTCGACGCCTTGTCGGTCGTCGAGCTCCATCGCGTTTTCCGGCTCGGGAGTCGCCGGTGCCGCCACGCGCTCCCTCGCCGGAACCGCTCGACGGTTCGCTCCGAGGACGAAGCCGCCGCCCTCGCCTCCCGCCGAGGGTCGGAGCGCGGGGAAGAAGCGCTCGCGCAGGTGGTCCAGGGCGAACGAGACCAGGACCAGGGCGAGCACGCCGAAGGCGATGCGGCGGAAGCCCTCGGCCCAGAGGCGGAGCCGGCCCTCGGGAAGCACCTGCCGCAGCCCCTCGGCGACCAGAACCGCGAACCACGCCCAGCGCGGGGCACCCGCCTCGGGGAAGCTCAGCACCAGCGCCACGAGTGCGAGGGCGCCGATGCGCCACCCGAAGAGGCGGGCCGTCGCGAGGGCGAGCACCAGGACGCCGAACAGATCGAGCAGCGACCAGCGCTGGATCCACGTGCCGTCCACCTCGTCGACCCCCGTCGCCCCGAGCAGGCTCCAGCCGGGCGGGAGGTGCGCCACGGCTCCCACCCGCGCGAAGTCGTGGGACCAGGCCACGGCGGGAAGCGTTCCTCCGCCTTGGTCCAGCCGCCCATCGGCGGTCATCGCCAGGGCGCCCTGGCGGACCTCGACACCCGGCGGCGCGCCGGCGGTGAGCCGCGTGAGAGGCTGGTCCTGCCCCTGCACCGCGGCCCGCCCGAGCGCGGCGGGGGCCGGCATCTCCAGCCGCCAGCTCCGCCGCAGCTCCCCCCCGAGGCGGTCCTGGAAGGTCCATCCACCGCCGTCGGTGTCGAGCCAGAGCTGCCGGTCCAGCGTGAGCTGGTCCGGCTCGGGCTCGGGGTTCCCCCGGCGCTGCTCGACGAGCTTGAGCGCCTCGCCACTCCGCACTGCGAACGCCGGCAGCGCGCGCCACTCGGGAGGGAGCTGCGTCTGCGACGGGTCGACCGAGGGAAGTCCCTCCGGCGTCACCACCCGGACCGCGGGCGCGGCCTCGAAGACCCAGATCTCGTCACCGGCGGCCCACGGACCGTCGGGAGCGGGACGGGCCACCGAGGCGGGAGGCACCTCGCTCCGCGCCACGAGGGTGAAGACCCACTTCCCCGGCCGGAGCTGGATGCGGAGCCGTGCCCCGGGCTCGACGCGTGCCGCGAGCGGAGCGTCCAGCTGCAGCGGCGTGAAGCCCTGCGGGAGCGCCTGCCCGAGCACGACCTCCCGCGCCTTGCCGGCGACGTCGAGGACGATGCGCGTGGTGAGGAGCAGCGGCACGCCGTCGGTCAGCCTGCGCTGCACCTGGATGTCCAGGCGGTCGGCATCGGCCGCCTCCCGGTCGGGGCGCCGCAGGAAGAGCCGCCCTTCCTCGTCGCGCTCCGGCCGGGAGATGCGCGTTCCGGCGAGGACCAGCTCGACCAGCGCGGCCCCGTCCGGGACGCCGAGCGCCGCCGGCACCGTGTCCCAGGCGAAGTTCCCGGTCAGGACGTGGGTGCCAACGCCAAGGAACACCGCCGGCGCGCCGTCGTGCTCCACCACCGCCACGGGCGTCGCTCCGTCGCGGATGTCGAGTGGCCAGTGCTGGGCGTCGCCGGGGAGCGGGACCGCCTCCCGCGCGAACACCTCCACCTCCTGCCGGAAGCGTCCGCCGCGCGGCGAGGCCTCGAGCTGCAGCCGTCCGACGTAGACGCAGGGACCGAAGTCACCGCTCCCCTGCGGGCGCGGGCATGCCCGCTGCTCGCTGCCGTGCATCGCCCAGGGAATCCAGGGGCGGAGGCTGGGCGGCACGTCTCCGGGGGAGAGAGGCTGGGCCTGGGCGGTGGAGAGGACGACGAGCAGCGAAGGCACGAGGGCGAGACGCACGCGTGGACACCTCCGGCCGGGTGAAACGAACCTCGCGCTGGATTGGATCCAGCGCCGGCCCATGCTCCCCCAACCGCGAGCGGCTTGTCAGTGCGGTGACCGCCCACACCTTCCCGGCCGGCCCCGCTCGCGCACACCCTCGAAAGCAGGGGCGCCAGAGAGGTCACTGAACTTGCGGCCCCCCGTCACCGTCTGCGAACCTTTCCGCTCGCCGTGGCACTGCCCGTCCGGGCAGCGCCTCACCCGTCGAGGAGAGCGAGCGGCAACCTGAGATGGCGGTCGAGCGCGACAGGCCGGGTGGAGGTCGGAACCCCATGGCGCCGGCTCCATCTCCGGACCAGCCCCTCGAGCGGACGACACCCCTCCCCCCGTCCACCGCCGGGCTGCGGACCCCGGACGGCTCGACCCTCGAGATGGGGGCGATGGTCGCCGGCCGGTTCGCCATCGTCCGCTTCATCGCCCGCGGCGGCATGGGCGCGGTGTACGAGGCCGAGGACACCACGCTCCGGACCCGGGTGGCGCTGAAGACCATCCTCCCCGAGTTCTCTGCCGACCCGAATGCGATGGAGCGCTTCCGGCGCGAGGTGCTCCTCGCCCGGCGCATCACCCACTTCAACGTCTGCCGGATCTTCGAGCTCTACGACACCTTCGATCCCCGCGGCGATCGGCTGTCCTTCCTCACCATGGAGCTGCTGCACGGCGAGACCCTCGCCGAGCGGCTCGCCCGCACTGGCCCCCTGGCCACCGCCGAGCTCTCGGTGCTTCTGCGACAGCTGGCCGACGGGCTCGAGGCGATGCACCTCCAGGACGTGGTGCACCGGGACTTCAAGCCGGCCAACGTCTTCCTTGTCCACCGGCACGACGCAGCAGGCCATGCTCCGCTGCGGGCCGTGATCACCGACTTCGGCATCGCCCGGGCACTGCACCGCGTGGAGAAGGACGGCGACACGTCCTCGATGACCGCCCGGGTGGGCTTCATCGGAACGCCGGCCTACATGGCGCCGGAGCAGCTCACCGGCGGCACCGTCTCGGCGGCCACCGACATCTATGCCCTGGGCATCGTGCTCTACGAGGCGCTCACCGGGCACACGCCGTTCGGCGGCCAGACGCCGATGGAGGCCGCGCTGAAGCGGCTGCAGCAGGCCGCCGCCCCACCCTCGGTCCATCTCCCCTCGCTCGAGCCTCGCTGGGACTCTGCCGTGCTCCGCTGCCTGGAGAAGGAGCCTTCGCTGCGCTTCCGTTCGGTGCGGGACCTGGTCCGGGCGCTCGACGCCAGCGTGCAGGACACCCGCAGCCCGGCGGCGGTGCTCGGCTTCCGGAACCTCTCCGGCCGTCCCGACGCGGGTTGGATCTCCACCGCCCTGGCCGAGCTGGTGAGCCGGGAGCTGTCGACCGCCTCGGACGTGCTCCGGCTGGTGCCGGCGGAGGAGGTCTTCCGGGCGCAGCGCGCTCTCAACCTCGGCGCGCAGGACAGCCTGCCCCGCGAGTCCCTGGAGAAGCTACGCGACTCGGCCGGCGCCCGCTGGGTGGTGCTCGGGAGCTACCTCTGCGTCGGTCCCGGCTCGGCCAGCCCGCTCCGGGTGGCGATCCGCGTGCAGGACACCGACTCCGGACGCGTGGTGACAAACTGGTCCGACCGGGGAACCGTGGGCGAGCTGGCGGCAATGGCGTCACGCGCCGGCGCCGAGGTACGAAAGACGCTCGAGGCCGCGAGCCGGCCCGAGCCCCCGCCCGCGTAACGCGCGCTACATGTCAGGCTGCGCGGCGAGGAACCTGTCCCGCTCGGGCCCCTCGGGGAGCTCGGCGGCGAGAACGGAGAAGAGCTCCCACGGGGTGTTCGCGTTCCGCGCGGCCCGCTTCACCAGCGTTCGGGCCACCGGTCCGAGGGCGAGGGCCAGCGCATGCTCCGCCCGGTGGAGGTCATCCTCCACCAGCGCACGGGCGCGCTGGGGCTCCACCGCCGGGGTGGGCCGCGACGGCGACCCTCGGGGCGGAGGCGACGGCGACTGCGGCACCGGCCGCGACGGCGAGCCGCGCGGCATCGGAGACGGCGGGTGCTCGGCCGCCGGCGTCGGTCGCGACGGCGAGCGGGGCATCGGCGACGGAGGCTGCTCCACCACCGGGGTCGGCCGGGACGGCGAGCCGCGCGCCGGAGGAGGAGCCGGCGACCGGATCTGCGTGGCCTGGGGGCGAATCTGCGTCGCGGGCGCACGGACCTGCGTGGCGGTCTTTCCCGGCTTGGAGGGCGTCCGCGCCCGCGCCTGGGTCGGACCGGAGATGGTCCGCAGGAAGTCCTCGCGGGAGACGTGGTCCGGAATGGAGCCGGAGAGCGTCTGACACGCGGTACCCCAGTCCGGTGCCTCGCGGGCGACCCGGTCCACCATCACCCGGGCGATGGGACCGAGGTGAGGCACGAGCGCGGCCTCGAGCACCGCGCACTGCTCGGCGGTGAGTCCCATCCCGGCGCCGCCGCGGGCCATCATCCGGGACGGAGCGTGCTGCTGCGGCAGCGGAGTGACCGGCGCGCTGTGCGGGGCTCCGGGAGTGTACGGGGCGCCAGGCGTGTATGGCGCCCCCGGCGTGTAGGGGGCGCCCGGGGTATAGCCCGGGCGCGGGGTGGCGGGCGTTCCGCCCACCGCGCGCGAGCGGCGGATCCACGACCGGGAGAAGTCCTCGAACTTTCGCCGGTCGTCCCCGTTCTCGATGGACTCGGCCAGCTCCGCCACCAGCGCGCGCGGGTCCTGGGTCGCCCGGGCCGCCCGGCGCACCAGGGTGTGGGCAAGCGGACCGATGCTCCGGGCCAGGAAGCCGCCGAGCTCCTCCAGCGCCCGGGCCACCCATCCGCCGGTGACGATGACCGGCGCGGGCGGAGGTGGCGGCGGGGCGAGGGGCGGCTCATCGACGACCGGCGTCACCAGGGGGATGGGGTGCAGCACCGGCGGCTCCCGCACCGCGGCGACGCCTGCCGCCGGGGTACGGCCGGTCGGCCAGGTGAGCTCCACCTCGCGCTGGACCTGGGGCCCCAGCTCGTAGACGTCGACCTCCTTGCCCTCGGCCGTCCGCCGCCGTCCGAGTGGATGGAGGAGCGCCCTGTGCTCGGCGCTAAGCGACGACACCACCTCGAAGAAGGAGCGGCTGGCGAGGATCTGCCCCGCGGTCGCCACCGAGGCGAGCTGCGAGCCGACCGTCGGCCCCTCCCCCTGCGCCACCCCTCCCACGATGCGAACCGGCCCCAGATGGACGGACATCCGGGCCCCGAATCCCGATCGCGTGGCGGCTTCGTGCTCCAGCGCGTCGCGCAGCCCGAGCGCAACGAAGAGGCCGTCCTCGGGGTCGCCCGGGAAGACCAGGACCTGGCCGCGCGGGTGCGGAATGGTGAGGACGTCGTCCGCCTCGAGGTGGCCGACCGCGCGCGCGGCGGCCTCCTGCACGCACTCGAGCGCGTCAGGGCGAGGGTCGAGGACATCGAGGAACACCAGGGTCCCGACGAACGTCCTGTGACCGTGATCGCTCATTCCGCTCCGAGAATGGAGGCGCCCGGCCCGAGTCTACTCCAACAGCTTCATCGCCTTCTCCAGGCTCCTCCGCAGGCGGTTGAACGATGTCGCCAGGACGCCGATCTCGTCGTGGCTCCCGACCGAGAACTCGGGGACGTCGAAGTTGCCCGTGCTCACCTCGTCGGCCGCCCTGGACATCCGGACGATGGGCCGGATGACCAGCATGGAGAGGACGACGTTGAGGACGATGAAGGCCAGGAGGAACACGCCCAGCAGCGAGGTCATGAAGGTCTTGAACGCCTGGTCCGCCTTCAGCAGCGGCACCGACATCGGGACCGAGATGATCTGCGCTCCCACCGTCTCGCCGAGCTTCCACCCGAAGCCGTTGGCGTTTCCGTAGTGGGCCACCATGGACTTGGGGGCCGTGTCCGGCGTGTCGTGACACGGGATGCAGCCGGGGTCGGTGATCTTCAGAGGCTTGGCCAGGTACAGCGCCCTGCCGGTCGGCGTGTCGCGGGTGCCCCGGATCTCGGTCCGGGCGGAGTCGTTCCGGAACTGCTGGACGATGTCCGCTTCCCACTCCACCGCGCGGTCACGCGGGTTGGTGGGGTTCAGCGTCGCCTCCTTGTAGGTGTACTCGGGGTGCTGCTGTCGGAGCGTGTTGAACATCTCCGTCGCGGCGTACGCCGGGACCGACTGGGGGAGGAAGGCACGCATCAGCTGCAGCTCCAGCTGTGGCTTGACCTGTTTCGAGGTGTAGCCCCGGACCGCGAGCGCCGCGCCCATCATGAGCTCGGCGTTGCGCGTCACCTCCTCCTGCGCGTTGGCCTCGAGGATGCGCTTGGACACGTAGCCCGAGGCGGCGAGGCCCAGGGCGAACACCAGGATCAGCACCAGGTTGAACTTGAGTCGCAGCCCCATGTGGTCGAAGTCCTTTTTTCAGCGACAGCTCGCCTGCATCTCGTCCCAGGCCCTGGTGAATCCGATGAGGCTCACCACCACCGAGTGGGTCCCGGTCTCCGGCCAGGTCGGCCAGAAGCGCAGCGTGACGTTGGCCTTCAGCCCGGCCTTGAACTGGGCGATGAGCGCGCTCGCGGCGGGCCCCGTGAAGACCACGGCCTTTGCCCCGTCGAGGCCGTCGGCCTTGACGTCTTCCTGCTTGTCCACCTGGACCCGCAGATCCTTCTTGCTGTCGTCGAAGGTCGACTCGCTCACCACCCGCACCTCGGTGGGAGTCACGCGAACCTGCACGCTGGTGTTCTGGTAGCCGTCGCTCAGGGCGCCCTTGTCCGAGTCCAGCCGGCAGCCGCCGCCCTGGACCTTGGTCAGCGTCCAGGCGTCCTTTTCCGGAGGGGGCGCTGCGCCGACCAGGGCCACCGAGAGCGCTGGGATCCACATCCACATGGTCGAACGCATCGGTCCTGCTCCCTCGGGGTGGGACCGCGCGACGGACGACCTACATGTGGGTCCTGGGTCCTGGTCCACGCCGGATTGGCGACGGACTCTAGGCGTGGGCCACGGGAGGCGTCCATGGGCGCGTACGCCGGGACGGCGCTCGGGCAGCCGGGGCAGAACCCGCCCGCAACGCGCGCGCCCGGCAGGGTTCATCTCCACCCTGGGCCGCACCCCGTCCGCCCTGGGTGAACCGCCGCTCACACCCCGAGCAGCGCTCGGATGCGCCGGGCCACTGCGAGGAGGTCCCCCGGCGCCTTCACCGGCTCGAATCGGGTGGTCGCCGGATCCCCGCGCGGGACCTCGATGAACCGGACCGGGAGCAGCGGGGACCCGTCGGGCCGTCGGAGGCTGGAGGCCTCGGCGGTCACCTGCTCGAACTGCACGACAGGCGCCCCGTCCACGGTCTTCTTCACCGCCCGGAACGGTACCGGGACCGGGGCCTCGAGCAGCGGCCGGAGCCGGAAGGTGATGTTGTTGGTGGAGATGGTGGCGTGGGCCGCGGGGTCCACCTTCTCCACCAGCTGGAGCTGACCTCCGACCCGCACCGGGGCCGCCCCGACGTCGAGCTTGCCGTCCGGG
>DASXGF010000340.1:0-20236 GCA_036489275.1 Myxococcaceae bacterium
CGTCGAAGGTGCAGTCCACCTCGGACCAGAGGCCCCACTCCGGTCCGTAGGGGCTGGGCATCGGCTCGCCGATCCGGACTCCCCTGGCCTCCAGCTCCGCCTCGAGCGGCTCGAGATGTGCGCACGTCTTCGGCATGGGACACTCGGCGCTCCGAGCATGCCACGGGTCGAGATCAGTGACGGCGGTCGCGCGGGGACCATCACCTACCGGGAGGGCCTTGACTCCACGTCCTTCGACTGGGAGTTCGCGATGTCGCCGGCACTCGCGGTCATCACCGGCCCGGCCGGGCGGGACTGGGACCGCGCCTGCCCCTGGGCCCGGGGCCGTCAGGCGGAGATCTTCGACCACGTGGCCGGCGAGGTCATCCGCCAGAAGGCGAGCGGGTGCACCCCGGAGATCGATCTCGACGCGGGGACCATCACCCTCCTCGAGGCCCGGCGCGGGGCGACCAGCCGGAAGCCCCGGGGCCCGCTCGATCCACTCGGAGAGCTCGCCGAGGGGGAGCTCGAGCAGCTCATCGGCCTCATCCTGCAGGACGGCATCAGCGGGCCGACCGTGGATGCCCTCGCGCAGATCGACCATCCCCGGGCGCGGGCCGCGGTCGACGAGGCGGCGCGCGATCACCTCTCGGTCGATGCGCGGCTCGCCGCGGCCGAGGCGCTCCACGCGCGAGGCACCGTCGCCGAGCTCGAGCCGGTCATCACCCGCGAACTCCGCGTGCTGAACCGCCGGAGCGAGGGACTCGCCCGGGCCCTCCGCCTCGCCGCGGCCCATCCCTCGCCGGCGGTGAAGCAGGCGCTCCTCTGGGCCAGCTGGAACCAGACCGAGTGCTCGGCGGACTGCGCGCGCCTTCTCGTGGACATCGTGGGCGGCAAGGAGGCGGTCGCGGCGATGGGCCCCCAGCTCGAAGGACTCGGGTTCCACCGGAGCTTCTTCGAGCGAAAGGCCGCCTTCGACACGCTCTGCCAGACGCTGGCGATGACGCTCGAGCCCGGGTGACCGGGCTGCTCGCTCAGAACCGGTGCCGGAACAGCGAGGCGTAGGACGGCACCGCGTCACGCCAGAAGCGGATCTTCTTTCCCTCTGCGAATCCGCGCGCGACGTAGTTGACCGGCACCTCCATCGGAGAGTGCCCGTTCCTCGCCAGCTTGCACGCGAGCTCGATGTCCAGCTCGAAGCCGTTCGATTTCAGATCCAGACCGTCGAGGCACTCGGCGCGGAACACCTTGAACATGGTGTTCACGTCGGTGACCCGCTGCTGGTACAGCGCGCTGTAGGTCCGGGCGAACAGCACCTGCCCGAAGTTGAGGATGACCCCCCGGACCGGCGTGGCGTCGTACCTCCGGACCTTCCAGTCGTCGAGGCCGAGGCTGCGCGACCCGAGAACGAAGCTGGCCTTGTGCTGGAGCAGCGGCTCGAGGAGCGCGTCGTAGTCGTCGATGTCGTACTCGAAGTCCGCGTCCTGGATGAGCACGATGGTTCCGGTGACGTGCGCCAGGCCGGTGCGCACGGCGTGGCCCTTGCCCCGCGGCCGGTCCTCGAGCACCACCCGGACTCCGGGCCGCCCGCGATAGCCCTCGACGATCGCCCGCGTCCCGTCGGTGGAGTTGCTCTCGACGATGATCAGCTCGCGGTCGATCTTCAGCGGCTTGGCGAGCACCGCATCGATGACCTCGGCCGCGTAGCGGGCCTCGTTGTAGACCGGCATCACGATCGACAGCTTCTCGCGCGCCTCGGCGCCGGCCGACGGGCGCCCGAAGACCGCGACCCGGTTGCCGGCGCGCACCGGCATCTCCACGGAGCCGAGCGGCGTTGCCTGCAGCACCGTCGAGAGCGCGGGCTGCTCGACGATCCGGGAGACGATGTCCCCGACGTAGCGGGCGCTCCGGGTCACGGGGAGCGGGTACTGCGTCTTCAGGACCAGCCCTGACCGGGCCGCCAGCGCCGTGAGGTTCCCGGTGCTGAGGAATGCCGACTTGTGGTCGAACAGCTGCGACCAGTGCCGGCGCATCATCCGCGCGGGGAGTGAGTCGGCATTGGTGTAGGTGACCGCGAAGAGCGTCCCGGCCGGCATCGCCCCGGCGAGCCGCGAGAGCACGGCATGCGGGTCGGCGAGGCTCTCGAGGAGCTCGGCCAGGATGATGACTTGTGGTCTCCGCGCGAGGAGGGGCTCGGCCCAGTCCAGGTCCGAGTCGAGCGCAAGCCGGGAGAAGCGCGCATCGTCGAACGGGGCGACCTCGAGCCCGAGGCGATCCGCCGAGGGAACCTGTCCGAACTCCGGGAGGTAGCGCCCGAGGAGCAGCGTGCGCTCGAGCGGCGCCCCGGCGATGCGCCGGTGGTCTTCCTCGACACGGCGGAGCAGCCGCTCGAAGTCCTCGGACATCAGCTCGCGGTCGCGGGGATGGGAGAAGGTCTGGATGCGCTCGATGTCCAGATCGTTGAACGGCCTCTCGCGCGTCGGGTTGACGTAGACCGCGCCGCAGGCCGTGCAGCGCACGAAGCGAACCCCCGCCCGGTGGAAGAGATAGCTCGGCCGGTCCGCCTGGCAGGCCGGGCAATCCACGAAGCGGTTGTGGGCCCGCGCGGTCCGGACCGCCGGGCTGGGCGCGAACTGGAACGAGCGCACGTTGCTGGTCGGGCCGTTCATCGGGGCGGGGCCTCCGGCGGGCCGCGGCGATCGTTCACGTACGGGCTCGCCTCGAGGAAGGCCAGGGTCTCGACGATGCTCTCCCGGATGCTCCGGGTGGGGGCCCACCCGAGCGCCCGCACACGTGCCGTGTCGAGGAGGATGCGCGGCGAATCCCCCACCCAGCCCCGATCTCCGCCGGCGTGAAAGATGCGCGGCTTCATCCCCAGGGTGGCGACGATGATGGCGATGCTCTCGTCCACCTCGATCCAGTCCTGGTGCCCGAGGTTGAAGACGTTGATCGGCTCCCGCGCGCGGGCGATGGCCCGCCACATGCCGCTCACGCAGTCCGTGACGTGGAGGTAGCTCTTCTTCTGGTGCCCGTCGCCGAGCACGTCGAGCCGGCTGGGGTCACGCCGCAGGCGCCGCCAGAAGTCGATGACGTGCCCGTGCGTGTAACGGGGCCCGAGCAGCGACACGAAGCGGAAGATCCAGGTCCGGAACCCGTAGCCGAGCGCGTACGAGGTCAGGAGCCCCTCGGCCGCGAGCTTCGAGGTGGCGTAGAGCGAGGTCTGCACCGGGAACGGCGCGTCCTCGGGAGTGGGCACGACCGCCGCGTCCCCGTAGACAGAGCCGGTCGAAGCGAAGGCGACCTCTCGAACGCCCGCGGCGCGCATGGCCTCGAGCAGGTTCTGGGTGGCGACCACGTTCTGCTCGATGCACCTCCGTGGCTCGAGGAGGTTGTCCTTGATGTCCGCGTTGGCCGCGAGGTGGAACACGAAGTCGCAACTCTCTACCGCCCGGGCCACCGCCGCCCCATCGAGGAGGTCCCCCTCCATCAGGCGGGCGCGCGCCGGCACGAACTGGCGCCAGCCGGTGGAGAAGTCGTCGAGGATGGTGACCTCGGCGCCGTCGGCCAGGAGCCGGTCGGCCACGTGACTCCCGACGAACCCGGCGCCCCCAGTCACAAGCACCCGGCGGCCTGCGAAGCCCTTGCTCGACAGCGGCACGGCCATCAACGCGGGCCGGAGCGGTTGCGCCAGGCCTCGTTGAACTCGGCGATGGTCTCGACGGTGCGGGGGTGCCACACCATCTTGCGGAGGATGGGCGGAGGCACGGTGACCACGTGCGCGCCGGCCTCCAGCGCCTCGTTCACGTCCATGAGATGCCGGATGGATCCGACGATGATCCGCGCCGGCAGATTCTCGCGCTCGATGGCCTGCCGGGTGGACTCGATGACCGGGCGCGCGTCCTGGCCCATGTCGCGGATCCGGCCGGAGAACACGCTGACGTAGGTCGCGCCGGCCAGCGCCGCCAGGTAGGCCTGGTTGAAGGCCATCAGGCAGGTGAGGTTGGTCTTCACTCCGCGGGGCGCGAGGCGGTGGAGGACGCGGAGGCCGACCTCGGAGAAAGGCACCTTGATGGTGACTCGCTTCGGGTCCCAGGCGTGATAGCTGAGCCCCTCGGCCAGCATCTCCTCCTCGCCCTCGGTGGTGACCTCCACCGAGACGTCCCCGGACGAGACGCTGAGCACCTCGCGGATGACCTCCGCGAGCTCGGCACCCGGCGACTCGCGGGAGATGATCAGCGGATTGGTGGTCACTCCCGAGAAGCAACCCCAGGCGAAGAGCGCCTTGATTTCACTCGGGTCGGAGCTGTCGACGAACAAAGCCACGTCTCCCTCCTAATACATCTGGGCCCGGATCGCCGAGGCCACTTCCAGGAGGGTGGCCCCCTGGACGTCCGCCCCCAGGTCCGGCCGGGAGCGGAGTGGGCACAGCTCGCACCGGGCGTGGGGCACGAGGATGGCCGTTCGCAGCCCCGCCCCCCGTCCGGCCTCGACGTCTGTGGACGAGTCGCCGATGGCCCAGGATCGGGCCGGATCTCCTCCCAGCCGCGCGAGCAGAGACCGGAACATCCCCGACCTGGGTTTCCGGCAATCGCACGACCGGACGAGCTCGGGGTCTCCACCCTGGCCGCCCTGGGGATGGTGCTCGCAGACCTCGACCGCGGCGATGGTCACCCCTTGCGCCTCGAGCAGCGCGAGGAGCGCGGCATTGGTCCGGGCCACCGCGACGCGGGAGATCTGCCCCTTCGCCGGCCCCGGCTGGTTGGTGGCCATGGCCAGGACGAAGCCCGCGCCGGCGAGCGCACGCAGGCCCTCCACCACATCGGGGAGGAGCCGCAGCTGATCGGGATGGAAGGCGGTGACGATGGCGCCCGTCTCCTCGTCCCGCACCACGTCGATGAGCGTGCCGTCGCGGTCGAGGATGGCCAGGGGGCGGAGCGCCCTCACCGGACGCTCTCCCACTTGGTCGGGCTCCGCTGCAGCTCGGGATGGGAGACCAGCAGATGCCAGACCACGGCGCACATCCCCTCGGTGTGCGGTGTGACGCGGTCGGCGGCCACGGTGGGGATGATCACGCAGGCCTCGGCCAGCTCCCGGGTGGTGCCACCGTCCCGTCCGACGATGCCGAAGATCCGGGCGCCCACCTCGCGCGCGTGCTCCATGGCGCGGACGAGGTTCACGCTCACGTTGCGCTCCCGGTTCCCTCCACCGACCGAGAAGACCAGGACCCCGTCGCCCTGGCGGAGGCGCGAGCCGCGCAGCCACTCGACGAAGCTCGTGTCCCAGCCGTCGTCGTTGATCCGCGCGGTGAGCTCGCTGACGTTGTCCGTGGGCGCGTAGGCCTCGAAGCCGCATAGCTTCCGGAAATCGTTGACCGCGTGCCCGGCATGGCCGGCGCTCCCTCCGACCCCGAGGATGAAGAGCCGGCCCCCGTCGGCACGCACCCGGGCGAGCCCGGTGGCGACGGCCTCGATCGCGGCGGTGTCGAGCCGGGCGAGGATCTCGGCGCTCTCGGAGAGGTAATTGGAGGTGAAGCTCACTCGAGGTCCCTCAGGAACGGTGGAAGTTGGCCATGATGCGGGCGCCGTCGAAGTCGAAGCGGAAGCGCAGGGGTCTCAGTCCGCGCGCGGTCAGCGTCTCGTGAACCCGCCGGCGCTCCGCGGGGCGCACGTAGAACATGAAGAAGCCGCCCCCTCCGGCTCCCATCAGCTTGCCGCCGACGGCACCGGCCTTGCGAGCGGCCTCGTAGTGCTCGTCGATGACGGCGTCGCTCATCGCGGAGGTGAGCCGGCGCTTCTGCGTCCAGTGCTCGTGGAGCATCTCGCCGTAGGCGTCGATCTCGCCGGCAAGGAGGATGCGCCGTGTCTCGTGGCCCAGCGCCTTGATCCGGTGCATGCGCTCGACCGCGGCGTCACGGTTCTCGACGATCGCCCCGGCTTGCTGGGCCAGCACCGACGAGGCCGCGCGCTCCACGCCGGAGTAGAAGATGATCAGCCGGCTCTCCAGCTCGTCGATGACCTCGTCGCGCAGGTCGAGCCGCTCGACGTCCACCCGGCCGTCGGGGTGGAAGGTCAGCGCGCTGATCCCGCCGTAGGCGGCGATGTACTGGTCCTGCTTCCCGATGGGCTCGCCGAGGACGTCGATCTCCAGCCGGCAGGCTTCCTGCGCCAGCTGCTCGGCGGGGACCGACTCGCGGCGGAAGGCGTGCAGGCCGTTGAGCAACGCCACCGTGAAGCTGGAGGAGCTGCCCAGCCCGGTGTTGGCCGGCACGTCGGCCAGGCTGTGCAGCTCCAGGCCGCCAGTGAAGCCCATCCCTTTCAGCGCCGCGCGGAAGATCCGGTGGCGGATCGCGTCGACCGACTCCACGGTCTCGGTCTCGGAGTAGGCCAGGCGGATGGTGTCGTAGAAGCGCCGGGCCACGCAGACGAAGACGAACTTGTCCACCGCGGCGGAGACCACGAATCCGCCGTGCTCGCGGGAATAGGAAGGAAGGTCGCTGCCTCCGCCTCCCAGCGAGAAGCGGACCGGCGCGCGAGAGACGATCATCTGGGCGTTCGCAAGTGTTGCTCGAGGTCGGCTCGGCCGGCCGGGGAGCCAATCTCGAAAAACCTGTCATGGACCACGAGCGCGCGCAAGCGCCCGCGGCTCGCCAGCGCCTCCTGGACCCGGTCGAGGCCAAGCCCCGCGCCGGCGGGGAGGGCCTCCACCACCTCGCGCCGGAGAGCCGTCGCGCCGTAGTCGATGTGATCGATCTCCAGATCGGGGGCGTTCTTCCGGTAGCGCAGCACCCACCTGCCGTCGGTCGCGACGTTGGAGGGCTCGAGCGCTCCCCGGTTCCGGTAGATGGCCATCACCCCATCGCAGTCGGCGTGCTGCTCGAGCATCCGCAGCGGCTCCTGGTAGTCAAAGCGCAGATAGCTGTCGCCGTAGGTGACCAGGAAACGGGGTGCGAGCAGGGAGACCGCTGCTCGCAGCGCACCGGCGGTTCCCAGGAGCCGACCCGGCTCCTCCACCGCGTAGCGCACCGAGATGCCCCAGCGCGCACCGTCGCCCACGTGGGCGCGGACGAGCTCGCCGAGATGGGCGATGCACAGCACGACGTCGCCGATCCCCGAGCGCGCGAGCAGCTCCAGCTGCCAGTCGATGAACGGGCGGCCCGCGACCTCGAGGAGGGACTTCGGAATCGTCTCGGTGTGCGGATGCATCCGCGTCCCCAGGCCGCCGGCGAGCACCACCGCCTGCATCCGGGCCTCGCTCACCGCACGCTCCGGATGACCCAGGGATGCTTCCAGGGGTTCGCCCCGTGCGGCTCGAACGCCTCCCAGACCGGCTGCCCGGGGAAGCGCGCCGCCACCTCCGCCGCCGTGACCGTCGCCGGGACGGAGAGCAACAGCGGCGAACGGTCGAAGAACATGCCGTTCCGCGCGTAGCGGGTGGGCCACTCGGCGCGGAGGATCACCACGCCCGAGTGGGCGCCCTGGCGGGCCAGCGCCTCGGTGAGCCCGGTGTGCACCCTCACCGCCGGGATGCGGTGCTCGAGGTAGGTGGCCATCAGGAACGCCGGCGCGAGCCAGACCGCCATCGCGACCAGCCGGCTCGCCCAGCGCCCCAGGTGCTGCCGGACGAACGCGGCGGCGGGACCCCAGCCGGCCGCCGCGAGGAAGGCAAGCGGCAGCAACACCATCGAGAGGTAGCGCGGGCGCGGGCTGTCGTCGGGCTCGTTGAAGGTGAGGACCAGCCCCACCATAAAGAGGAGCATGAGCGCGCCGAAGAACCGCTGCAGCGGCGCCGTCCGCGGGTCGCCCGCGGCCTGCTCCCGCCGGAGCGCCACCCAGCCCAGGCAGGCGAGGAGCGCCGCTCCGGGGACCGTCCATTCGAAGAAGAAGGTCTCCAGCTCCGCCAGGTGGTTGAAGATCTCGTACGGCGAGATCGCGTGCCAGAGGCTGATGTTGCTGTAGGCGCCGCTCTCCCCGTAGATGGCCACGAACCCCGGCTTGCCGGCGTCATAGCCGTCGACGAAGGGCGAGCCGAACTGGACCGCGTTGTACCAGAGGGTGAGCGCCAGGAACGGTGCTGCGCTCGCGCCGCCGATGAGCAGGGCCCGCAGGCTGCGGAAGGCGATGAGCGAGAGCCCGAGGAGCACGCCGTCCACTGGACGGATGAGGAACACGCAGCCGACCGCGATGCCGAACGGGACCAGCCACGCGTCGCGCCGGGAGCGCGTCCACTGCACGACCGCGAGCATCGCCAGCGCGCCGAAGAGCAGCGTCGGGGTGTGCGAGAGGAAGGTGGCCGACTGGTAGGCGAAGAGCGGCATCGCCGCCAGGAAGGCCACCGCCAGGAATGCGCGCCGCTCGTCGAGCACCCGCCGCGCCGCGAGCCAGAACACCCCCAGGGTCAGGATTCCGGCCAGCGGCATCACCACCCAGGGGACCCCCGCGCGCACACCCAGGGCGAGGAGCAGGGCCGTTCCCGGCGGATACTTGCTGCGGACGTACCGGTCGATGATCACGTGATCGACCGCCACCCAGTCGGCGAACGGCGGCGCCGGCGCCTTGAGCACGCCGCGCGCGAAGCCCTCGGCCTGGAGGACCGTGGAGTACTCGTCGCCGGAGTAGGGGTAGCCCTCGAGCGCGAAGCGGGCCACCAGCGCGTAGAGGATGCCCGCGCCGACGATGACCAGCGCCGCGCGCCGCCCGTACCGCGGAGCAGCATGCCTGGCCGGTCCGGGGACCTGCGCGTCGGGCGCGGTGCTGGTTTCGACGAGGGACCCGGAGGCGGACGGCTCCGTGGCGGACGGACGGTTCAAAGGGGGGAGGGCCCGCTCGGGCCCGGGGCTCATCCGGCGACTCTCCGGGGATGCCGGCGCATCGACGCACTCTGACCATGGCCCCCGGCCACCGTCAATTCCGGTTCATGCACGGGCCGCCTTGCGCTCGCGTTCCACGTGCGGGTACTCCAGCCCTCCGCGCACGCATGGAGCCCGCGCCAGACCCAGCCCCGCCAGGCGACACCGCCCCCGAGAACGGGGCCACCGTCCACCGGTCGCCACCCCGGAGCGCCCGGTGGCCGTGGGTCGGCTGGGTCCTCGTCACCTGCGTCCTCTGGAACTCCTGCGCGTCGCACGCAGACTCCCGCCGGAGCGACGCCCTGCTCGCCCGAGGAGATTTTCCCCGCACCCCGGCCTTCGCCCTCGCGGCCCTGCGGGGCGCGGGCACCGACGACGGCGATCTCGGCCGCTACCTCGCCTACGCCAATGCCACGCTGGGGCGTCCGTACGCCGCGTTCTACGTGCGCCCCCTCGAGGGCTGGACCGGGCCTCAGCCGGAGACGAGCGGCTCCGATCCGGACGATCCGCTGCAGACGCCGCCCGTCCGACCCGACCGGCCACTCGTCCCCTACCGCGACTTCTCCGTCGAGTACCCGCCGGGCTTCCTGCTCCTCGCCGTCCCCCCGGCGCTGCTCGGCCTCGATCTCGACGGGTACCGGCTGGTCTTCTCGCTGTGGATGGCGCTGCTCCTCACCGCGGCGCTGCTCGCCGCCGTGCGCATCGGCCGGGCGCTCCGCCCGGGAGAGGACCTGTCGACGGTGGCCGTGGCGACGCTGCTCGCGCTCGCGCTGGGGACGGTGGCCGTGCGGCGCTTCGACGCCATCGTCTCGCTATCGCTGTGCCTGTTCCTCGACGGGTGCCTGCGGCGTCGGCCGGTCCTCGCCGGCCTCGCGCTCGGAGCGGGGGTGGTGACCAAGATCGTCCCGGTGCTGATCGTCCCGGTCGCCCTCCTCTACTGGATTGCCCTGCGGCGCCGGAGGGATCTCTGGGCGACCGCGGCGGTGGCGGCGGGAGTCACCCTGGCTGTCGGCATCCCCTTCCTCGCCGTCGCCGGCGACCACCTACTCGACCTGGTGCGGTACCACGTCCAGCGCCCGCTGGAGGTGGAGAGCACCGGTGCGGCGCTGCTCACCATCGGGCGCTTCTTCGATCCGGCGTCGGCCTGGAAGGTGGCGTCCCACGGGTTCGAGAACGTCGTCGGGCCGGCGGACCGGTACCTCCTGCCGCTCGCGAGCATCGCTCCGCTGGTGGCGACCTCCGCGATCCTCGCCCGGAGCGCGGTGCTGACCCGGGCGGCGGTCCGGCGCACGGACGGCGAGCGGCTCGCCGGCGAGGTGCTGGTGCGTGCGGCCTGCGCGACCCTTGCGGCGAGCATGACCCTGGGCAAGGTGTTCAGCGCCCAGTACCTCACCTGGCTCCTGCCCGCGGGCGCGCTGGTGTCGCTCCTCGACACCGGTCGCCGCCGCCGCGTCGCCCTCGGTCTCCTGGGCGGGGCGATGCTCCTCACCCAGCTCAACCAGCACGTCTTCTACGGGATGCTGGGCAGCGGGCCGCATCCGCTGATGGGGGTGCTGTTCCTGCTGCGGAACGGCCTCCTCCTCGGCTGGGCTGTGTGGATCCTGGCCCCGGGCCCGGCCGCGCGGACCTCGCTCGCGGAATCGAAGCAGCCACCGATGAGTTCCCCCGGGCCCGCGCGTCAATCCGCCGTCCCTTCCTGACGGAGAACCCGAACCATGTCCCGCGTCCGTGTGCAGAGCTTCAGCCTCTCCCTCGATGGTTTCGGCGCCGGCCCGGCACAGGACCTCGAGCATCCCCTCGGCGTGGGAGGCGAAGGCGTTTTTGGCTGGGCCCACTCCACCCGGTTTTTTCGTCGCATGTTCGGCCAGGGCGACGACGGGACCACCGGCGTCGACGATCGGTTCGCGGCCCGGGGCTTCGAGAACGTCGGGGCGTGGATCCTCGGCCGCAACATGTTCGGGCCGATCCGCGGCGTCTGGCCCGACGAGTCCTGGAAGGGCTGGTGGGGCGACGAGCCGTCGTACCACGCGCCGGTGTTCGTCCTCACCCACCACGCCCGGGCGTCGATCCCGATGAAGGGCGGGACGACCTTCCACTTCGTCACCGGAGGAATCCGCGAGGCGCTGGACCGCGCCCGGGAGGCGGCGCAGGGCAAGGACGTCCGGGTCGGAGGAGGCGCCTCGACCGTCCGGCAGTACCTCCGCGCCGGGCTGGTCGACGAGATGCACCTCGTCGTCTCGCCGGTCGTCCTCGGCAGAGGGGAGAGCCTCCTGGAGGGGATCGACCTGCTCGCCCTCGGGTTCCGGCCCACCGAGCAGGTCGCCTCGGAGAAGGCGCTGCACGTCGTGCTGTCCCGGTGAATGGGCGCGCGTCGTCGAGCGATGGCGCCGCATGAAGTGCTCGCCTCGACCCCGGTCAACCGATAGGCTCGTTGCGTGCCCATCTCCCGGCGTGAGCTGGTGGAAGGCGGTGTCGCGATCGGCGTGGCGCTGCTCGCCGGCCCTGCCCTCGGTGCGGGCGGGACGTCGCTCGAGCCGACCCCGGAGAACGAGCTGGGCCCGTTCTACAAGAAGGGCGCGCCGGCAACGACGAACCTCATCGTGCCCGGCGACCCGGGGATGCCGCTCTCGGTGAGCGGAAAGGTACTGGACGCGACGGGGAAGCCGCTCGCGGGCGCCGTCATCGAGGTGTGGCAGACCGACGGGCGCGGCCTCTACGACCTCGAGGGGTACCGGTACCGGGCCCGCCTGACGGCCGCTCCGGATGGCAGCTACCGCTTCCAGTCCCTCATGCCGGGGCACTACCCGCAGCGGGTCGCCCAGCACATCCACTACCGGGTGAGCGCTCCCGGACGGAAGGTGCTCGTCACCCAGCTCTACTTCGCGACGGATCCGGCGTTCGCCGGCGACCCGGACCACAACTACGCGAAGGACCCGGTCCTCGAGGACCGCCGGCTCATCCGGCCCGTCACCCTCGACGAGTCGGGTGGCCCCCGGGCGGCCGTCGTCTTCGACACCGTGCTCGGGACATGAGCGACGCCGGGACGGGTGCAACGCTGCGGCTCGAGGCACCGGCTCCCATCCTCGGCGTCGCGCTCGTGGGCGGAGGGTCCCGGGTCTCGGCCCTCCTCGCCGGGATGCGAACGGCGACCTGGTCCTGTACCGACGGGAAGCCGCTCGGCGAGGTGGCCTACCGGGGCCCACCGCCCACCGCGGCAACGATCACCAGGGCGGGAGACCGACTCGCGATCGCCGCCGGCGACGGCGCGGTGCGCGTCCTCGACGCGGCCACCCTCGAGACGAGGGCGGAGCTCCCGCCGGCGCGATCCGCGCGTGGACAGCTCATCTTCTCTCCCGACGGCAGCTTGCTGGCCGGGCTCGCCCCTGGACGGCACCTCGAGCTGAGCGTGTGGAACGTAGGGACGGCGAAGCTCCTGGGCGCGTACGCCGATCCCGCGCTCGAGCCGGGGTCCGTCGCCTTCCATCCGGACGGTCGCACCGTGGCCATCTCGCTGCTCACCGGGGACGTGCTGGTGCTCGACCTCGCGTCGTGGAGGCCCAGCCGGACGCTGTCGGACGCGCTGATGACGGCCGACGGCCTGGCTTTCGCGGGGAACGGCTCGGCGCTCGTCGCCGCCCCCTACGACGGCACGGTGGTGGCCTGGCAACTGCCGCGCTGGACCGTGCGACGCGCGCGCGGCATCCCCGGAGCCAGCGCCCTCGCGGTCGCAGCGGACGGCTGGCAGGCGGTGGTCTCCCGGAGCAGCTTCAACCCCCGGGAAACGCCGGCCGAGGCCCGGCTCATCGACCTCTCAGCGGATCGCGTGCTCGCCCGCGCCTCCCTCGGGATCGCGACGTCCACCGACGTGGCATTCCTGGGCCGCGGGCACGCCCGGGTCGCCTCCGCCCGTGGAACCACGCTCGAGCTGCGCGACCTCGGCGGCTGAAGCGGTCTAGAGCTCTCCCCGCCGGAGCCGCTCGACGGCCTGGTCGCAGGCGCGGGCCGTGACCGCCATCTCGGTGAGCGTGGGGTTCTGCCACCCCGAGGTGGGCCAGCAGGCTCCGTCGGTGACGTGGAGGTTCCGGACCTCCCAGCTCCGACAGCTCGAGTCGACGACCGACTCGCGCGGGTCCGTCCCCATCCGCGCGCCGCCCACCTCGTGCACGAACATTCCCGGCGTGGAGAGGGTCCACTCCTTCTGCATCTTCCGGATGTGGCCGGTGACGAGCGGGGTGTGGAACAGCTCCGTGACCTCGGCGCAGACACCGCCGCCCGCCTCGACGATCTCCCGCGCCGCCGCCCGGGCCGCCCGGGCGAGCGCGAGGTCCTCGTCCTTCCACTCGCAGACGATGTGAGCCGCGGGGATTCCCCAGGCATCTTTCAAGCCCGGGTCGATCTCGATGCGGTTGTCGCGGTGGGGCAGCGTCTCCGAGCGCGCACAGAGGAAGCCGAAGGCCACGTCTCGGTGCTTGCGGAGGAAGTTCGGGACGGGCAACCGCTGGATGCCGCCCCACAGCCCGAAGCCCCGTAGGTACGGCTCCCTCCGCTCGCCGAGGTTCTGCCAGCGGGGAATCATGATGCTGTCGCTGCCGAGCAGCTCGAAGGGCCCGCCGGTGTCCGGCACCCCGGGCAGGTAGAAGTAGACGTTGCCCGCGCTGTGGTCCATCACGTGCCGGCCGAGGACCCCCGACGAGGCGCCGATGCCCGCCGGGTGCGCCGCGCTCCGCGAGTTCATGAGGATGCGAACGCTCTCCAGCGTCGAGGCGCAGAGGAAGACCAGCTTCCCGTGCACCTGCTCGGTCCGTCCCGAGGCGGCGTCCACCCACTCGACCCCGGTGGCCCGCGTGCCGTCGGCGCTGACCAGGACGTGGGCGACCACCGCCCCGCTGCGCACCGTGAGCAGGCCGGTCTCCTGCGCGGCGCGGAGCGTGGTGGCCGGGCTGGAGATGCGGGACAGCGCCTCGCCCTTCTCCGGCGGCCGCCGCGCGTAGAGTCCGCGGGAGATGATGACCCGTCGCTCGGGGAAGACCTTGTCCACCCGCTCCTTGAACAGGCGCTCGGCGGGGGTCATCGGCCGCGCCTCGAGGAATTCGCCGTCCGGAAGCTGCGGGAGCCCCTCGCGCGAGCCGTGCACGCCGAGCAGCCGCTCCAGCTCCGCGTAGTGCGGCGCGAGCTCGGCGTGGGTGAGCGGCCAGTCCGGGCCGAAGCCGTCGCGACTCGCCGCCTTGAAGTCGAAGTCCGAGAAGCGGGGCGTGACCGCGTCCCACACCAGCGAGCGGCCGCCCACCCGCCGCGAGCGGATCCACCGGAACGGCTTGTCGGACGGCGTGGAGTACGGATTGTCCACGTCGTCCACGAAGAAGTCGGGGTTGGTGGCCCACCAGGTGGGGTGGCTCTTCTGCACGTCCTGCCGGTGCGACACGAGGTGCCGCCAGAGCTGCCTCGCCGCGTTGCTGGCGAAGGAGCCGTGGTCGCTCCGGCGAGTCACCGGCGCGCCCGCCTCGAGCACCAGGACCCGGAGCCCGGCGCGGGTGAGCTTCCAGGCCGCGGTCCCTCCGGTCGCCCCGGACCCGACGACGATGGCGTCCCATTCCTCCATGCGCGTCCTCTATGCCTCGAGCGCCTCGAGCTCGCTCGCCGTCAGCCGCAGCCGGGCCGCGGCCAGGTTTTCCCGCATCTTCTCCGGTGTGCTCGCCGCCACCACCGCCGAGACCGGGAAAGGCTGCGAGAAGAGGTAGGCCAGCCCCACCTGGGCCACGGTCCAGCCCCGCGCCCGGGCCAGCGCCCGCGCCCGCTCGCGCCGGGAGACGTTGGCCGGGCTGCCGTAGCATCCGCCCTGCGCGTCCGAGGTGAGGAAGCCCGAGCCGAGCGAGGACCAGGCCAGGACGGGAAGCTGCGTCCGCGCATGGAACGCCCGCGCCTGCTGTCCTCCCGGCCCGGCAATGCTCACCGACCCGGACCAGGGAGGCCGCACCCAGTCCACCAGCGAGAGGTGGGGGCTGCTCGCGGCCATCGGCGGCAGGCCCTCGGCGCGGGCCGCCGCCTGGAGGGCCTCGATGCGGGCGACGGTCCAGTTCGACACGCCCCAGGCGCGGATCGTCCCCTCCCGGAGCGCGGCGCCGAGCATCCGGACCATCGGCTCGAGCGGCGCGCCGGGAGAGTCGCGGTGGAGGAGGTAGAGGTCCAGGCGCTCGACGCCGAGGCGGCGGAGGCTCGCCCGGAGGTCCGCAGCGAGCGCCTCGGCCGTCAGACGATTTGGCCGGATGCCGGGGTAGGGATGCCCTCCCTTGCCGACGAGGTAGAGCCGATCGCGGAGCCCGCGCGACGCCATCCACCGGCCGAAGAGCCGCTCGGTGCCGCCGAGCTGGTAGGAGGCGGCGAGGTCGAACGCGGTGCAGCCCGCCTCCACCAGCGTGTCGAGCCTCCGGAGCTCCCGCTCCCGCCGCGAGCGCCCGGCGAGCGGATCGGGCAGCACCGAGCCCAGGCGTGCCGTGCCCGCCACCACCGGGGGAAGCCTCGTCATTCCGTGCCCGTCACGGCACGACCTCCACCCGGCCGGCCGACGTCCCCTGCTGTCCAGGGAGCGCGACGGTGAGCCCGGCGCAGAGGAGCCCGAGGAGGATCTGCGCTGCGTGGATGAGCAGGGCGAGCGTCGCCGCGCCGGCCGCGGTGAGCGCCAGCGTCTCGGCGCCGAGGACCAGGGTCGCCTCGGTCGCCCCGAGCTGTCCGGGGATGAAGTCGCCCACGGCGCTGCCGAGGATGAGCGCGCCGCGCACCACCAGGGTCCGGAGGAGCCCCCCCGGCTGGCCGATGGCCGCGAGCGCGACGCCGCACTGGGCCACCTGCGCCACCCGCCCCGCGGACTCCCAGGCCAGGGAGCGCGCGAGGTCCGCCCGGGAGGCGCCGGCCACCGCGTCGAAGGCGAGCCCGAACCGCTCGAGCCGCTTGATGAGCCCGCCGAGGAGCCGCCCCAGCTTCGCCCGCTCCCGGGCCACCAGGATGCTCGTGCCGAGCGCTCCGGCGATCACCGCGTTGGCCAGCACGAGGCCCGCCGCCAGGCCTGGGCCGAGGACACCGAGCGTCGCCGCCAGCACCGGCACGCTGATGACCGCGGTCGAGAGGAGGACGACGCCCTGCATCTGCACCGCCGCCACCGCGGCCCGCGCACCACCCGTGCTCCTGCTCAGCAGTACCGCCCGCGCGGCCTCGCCCGCGCCGCGGCCCATCGGGAGCACCAGCCCCAGCGCGTAGCCGAGGGCCCCGGCGCGGACCCACGTGCGCGCCGCGACGCGAGGCCCCACGTCCCCGTACAGCGCCCGCAGCGCGAGCGTGCTGCAGCCGACCATGACCGCCTCGAGGAGCGCCAGCGCCGGCAGCGCGTGCACGCTCGCCCCGAGCGAGGCCAGCACCGCCCGCGCCCCGGCGGCCCACACCGCGAGCACGAGGACGCCGGTGCCCAGGACCGCGCAGGCGATCCGCACCCACGGGCGCGAGAGCAGCCCCGGTCCCTGCTCGCTCACCGCGCGAGCACCTCGGGCAGGCGCGTCCACACCCGGGAGAAGGCCTCGGCGTAGGCCTCGACCACCGCGCTCGGCTGCGGGGCGATGGGGTAGGTCTGGGAGAAGAGCACCAGCGACCGGGCGAGGATGTCGCGGGTCACCGGGTACCGCTCGACGTCGTGGGCGGGATTCCCCATGCGCCGGAAGAGCGTCTGCCCGGGCACCGGCTGCGTCTGCCAGAGCACCACCTCGCATCCCTCGGCGCGGAGCGCCCGGAGCATCGCGTCCCGGACCTGCGCCGGCGGCGCATCGACTCCCAGCTTCGTCGCGTCCAACTGCACCCGGTACTTGTGGAAGGCGGGGACCCGATCCGCCGGGACCTCGGGCGGGGTGACCCCGGGCAGCTCGCGGAGCTTCCGCGACAGCAGCTCGGCGCTGGCCAGCGCGTTCTCGTTCCAGCGCTCGAGGCGGCGGAGCTGCGTCCGCGCCAGGGCGGCGGCCAGCTCGCTCGTGCGGTAGTTCCAGCCCAGCGCTGCCGAGTCGTATGCCCGGTTCCCGTCGAGCGCGTGTGCGAGGTCGTAGCTGGCCTCGTCCTCCGGCCGGCTGTCCTCGCCAAACATTCTTGCGGCGTGCGCCTTGCGGTAAACGGCCGCGTCGTCGGTGACCAGGATTCCGCCCTCGCCACAGGCCATGCTCTTGCTGGACTGCAGGCTGTAGATGCCCGCGAGGCCGAGGGTGCCGGCATTCCGGCCCCGGTAGCGCGCGCCGATCGCCTGGGCCGAGTCCTCGATGAGGAGGAGCCCGCGCCGTCCTGCGATCTCGGCGATGGGCCCGAGCTCGCAGGGCACGCCGTGGAGGTGCACCGGCACGATGGCCCGCGTCCTCGGCCCGATGGCCGCCTCGACCTTCGCCGGGTCCATGCCGAACGTCCGCGGCTCGACGTCCACGAAGATCGGCACCGCCCCCTGGTGGAGCACGGCCATCGCGGTCGCCACGAAGGTGAGGGCAGGGACGATGACCTCGTCGCCGGCCTCGATCCCCGCGCCGAGCAGCGCGAGGTGGAGCGCCGAGGTCCCGCTGTTGGTGGCCAGGCAGTACCGCGAGCCGACGAAGGCGGCGAACTCCCGCTCCAGCCCGCGAACCTCGGGCGCGAGCTGGCCGGAGAGCACGCCCCGGTCGAGGACGCCGAGGACGGCGCGCCGCTCGTCTTCACCGAGCACGGGCCAGCGCACGTGCGCCCCCGCCGGGATGGCCGGGGCGCCGCCGTGGATCGCCAGCCGCTGCACGCTAGACCGCGGCGCGAACGCTGAGGCGGACCACCTTCTCCACCCACTCCTGGAGGAGCGCGTTCTGCTTGAACAGGTCGTTCACCGCGCGCTCGCCGTCCCGGTGGTAGGGGGCCTTGAAGAACAGCGAGAACTGCCGCTGGATGCCGCGCTCGCCGTAGCGCTGGGCCACGTCCATCAGCCGGACCAGGTCGATGACCAGCGGGGCGGCGAGGATCGAGTCCTTGCAGAGGAAGTTGATCTTGATCTGCATCCGCTCGCCGAGGAACCCGAGGACGTCGATGTTGTCCCAGGCCTCCTTCTCGTCCCCGCGCGGGCGGTAGTAGTTGATGTGCACCTGGTGGTCGGCGACCTCGTAGCCGAGGATCTCGTCGAGCACCGACAGCTTGCTGGCGACCTTGGTCTTGTTGCTCTCCGGATCGTCCAGCACCCGGCCGTCGTTGTTGCCGAGGATGTTGGTGGAGAACCAGCCCTCGACGTGGAGCTGCCGCACGTGGAAGGCGGGAGCGAGCGCCGTCTTGAGCAGCGTCTGGCCGGTCTTCCCGTCCTCGCCGGCGATGGGGATGCCCGAGCTCTCGGCCAGCGCCTCGAGCGCCGGAACCTTGGTGAGGCTGGGGGTGAAGTTGACGTGCCCCGCCCCGAGCTTGCAGGCCAGGTAGAGGTACTTCATGGCCGGGCTGATCCGCTCGTCGTTCCGGGTCAGCCCCTGCTCGAACGCCGCCACGGTGCGGTGGACGTCGGCGACCTCGGTGTGTCGTTCGGTGGAGCCGAGGTTCACGATGATCAGCCGGTCGAGCTTGTTGGCCGCTTTGAACTCCTTCACGTTCCGGCCGAGGAGCTCGAGCTCTTCCCGGTGTCCCTTGGCGACGACGACGTTGTTGGCGCCCTCGGTGCCGAGGAACTTCGGCGACACCACGCCCGGCCAGGGCTTGATGGTCCGGAGCTCGGGCTCGACCTTGCGGAGGAGGTGCTCGGGGACGATGCGCTCACGCAGCGCAGCCTCGAAGATGTTCGCGTCCCGGATGTCCCAGCCACCGAAGATCAGGCCGTCCAGGGGGGCGCAACCGAGGGTCTGCGGCAGACCGGCGGTCTCCGTGACCATGCCGATGCGCGGAGTCAGCCCTCGCTTCATCAGGGCGACGCCTGCCATCACCGTACTGGCCACGGCTCCACCCGCGCCGACGAAGCAAACTCCCAAACGGCTCATGCACGCTCCCAGGGGATCAATGTCGCATATTTTACGAGGATGTCCCGCTTAGAATTCTCCACAACTCTCGGGAACTTCTGCTGCGGGCTCCTCCGGCCAATGTCTTCCATGAAGCGTCGGGCGCCGCCCGGGGCCAGCGCGAACAGGGCCGGGGGGAGGATGGCAACGTCCGCCGTCCGGTGCTCCCGGTAGACCCGGTTCTGCGCGCACAGGCTCTCGTCGAAGGCCCGGGCGAAGCTCCGGGGGTCGGTGGGAGGCTGGTCGAACTCGACGAAGATCTGGTAGCGGCCCTTCCCGGTCCCGCCGACACCGACTTCTGCCCCGGCGGAGAACTCCACCACCGAGCATGAGGCCGCTCGCACCGCGGCATCCACGGCGCGCTCGATCTCAACGAACGAGGTGAGCTCCTGGGTGAGCGAGAGCACCCCCGAGGTCCGGCCGACGAACTCCAGCCGGTGCGGGAAGACGCTCTGGAATTGCACGAGGTCACCAATGAGATACCCGAAGAGCCCCGAAGAGGTTGTGACTGCAATCGAGTAGTCCACTCCGGGCTCCACCTCCCAGAGCGGGAGGCGGCGGGCGTCCGGCTTGCCGTGCTCGGCCGCGGGGACGAACTCGAAGAACACTCCGCGGTCGGGGACCACCAGCATGCCGGGCTCGCCGATGCGGTCGGTCACCGCGAAGATGCCGCCCTCGGTGGCGTTGTAGTTGTCCATCACGACCATCGGTCGCCCAACCCTCTTCTCGATGACAGGCCGGTAGGGCTCCGCGTTGATCCCTCCACCGAAGAGCACCTCGAGGTTCGGCCACAGCTCCGAGACCGTGGTCGCCTGACGGCCCTGGGCAGCGGCGGCGCGGAGCAGCTTGTCGAAGAACACCGAGAACCAGCAGGTGGTGCCGGACATTGCCCGGACGTCGTGGTCCAGGTACGCGGCCGCCATCCGCTCGAGCTTCTCGTCGTAATCGGGGATGTCCCGCAGGTCGGCCCTGGGCAGCACACTATCGCGGATGGGCCACGGAACGTGCCGTTGCATCAATCCGGGATTGTTGGTGTTGCTGACCGGACCGTCCTCCTTGAGAGTCGATGGCGGGAAGAGGCCCAGGCTGTAGCCCCCCAGGAAGCGGGCGTGGCCGGCATGGGTGACGTACCGGGAGACGACGTCGAAGCCCGCCTTCTGCTGCCACCGGATCTGCTGGTCCGAGATGGGAAGGAACTTGTGCTGGGCGAGGGTCTGCGAGCTCCCCGAGGACTGGCCGTAGAACCGAATCAACCCCGGCCAGAGGACGTCGGGCGCCCCCTGCCGCATCCGCTGCAGATAGGGCTCGAAGTCGGCGTAGGTGCGGAGCGGGACGCGCGCCCGGAAGTCCGCGTCTCTGGACACCTGGGCGAGCCCGTGCGCGCGGCCGAATTCCGTCCGGG